>JANLTS010000251.1:0-4904 GCA_031363045.1 Hyphomicrobiales bacterium | reverse complement strand
CGCGATAGCGCCTGCTCGAACACCGGCATGAAGGCGGAGAGCGCCATTTCCGCCGGCTTACCGATCAAGTCATTGCCCTGCATGCCGAGCAATGTCAGCGCCGAGCGGTTGACCAGCGACACGTGGCCTGACGGATCGATGCCGATGACGCCGGCACTCACCCCCGCCAGCATGGCTTCGGTAAACCGCCGCCGCGCATCCACCGTCTCGTTGGCGGCGACCAGATCGTCGCGCTGCTTCTTGATGTGGCCGGTCATCAGGTTGAATGTGTGCGACAAGGTTTGCAGATCTTCCGGTCCCTCGGTCACCGTCACTTTGGCATCGAGTTCGCCACCGGAGACGCGCCGCGCGGCATCGAGCAACTGTACGACCGGCGCCACCAGCTTGTCGGAGAACCACAGGCCCGTCCAGATCGCCGCGAGCAGAAACACGAAGCCGACGACCGCGTACATCAGGCCGAATGTCAGTTGCACGCCGAGCCGCTGCGACATCAGTTTGTCGTATTCCTGCTTGGCTTCCCGGGTCTTCTTGAGCTGGTCCAGCACCGACGGGTTGATCACCCGGTAGACCAGCAAGTACGAGTCCGGAAAATTCTGCAATTTGATCAGTGCGCGGACGACGTTGCCACCGACGCCGGGTTGGATCACCACCAGTTCGCCGGCTTTGGCTTTGGTGACCTGCACCTCGCTGGGTGCGAAAAATTCGACCTTGTCATTGGCGGTGATCCGGGCGTCGATTTTTTTTGTATCGGGATCGAAGATGAATACGCCAGGTAACCCGCGCAGGGCCGCATGCCGCGCCACGCGCCGGACGAAGCTTGCCCGGTCACTGTCGAACAGTGCCTTCTGTTGCGACAGATCGGAGGCAATGGCCGCCACATCGTTGCGCGTCGCCTCGGCATGGTCGCGGACATAACTCTCGGCGACATTGACGGCGGAATCGACGATGGCGCGGGTGCGTTCCGAGAACCACGCGTCCAATCCGCGATTGAGCGTGACGGTCGCGAAAACCGCAACGATGATGGCCGGAACGATAGCGATCAGGCTGAAAAGCAGGACCAGCCGCAAGTGCAACCCCGCCCCCGGCGTACCGCGGCGGCGCTCGATTGCAAGGTAGACCAGCTGGCCGACGATCATCAGCGTCATCACCAGCAGTACGGCGCCGTTCAGCACCAACAACAACGCGGTGCTTTCGCCGGTCGGCTTGATCGGCGTCAGCCCAGTCAGAATAGCAAAGGTGCCGAAGCCGCAAAACACGCCCGCCACCACCAGCATGAATCCGGCAAGGCCAGTCAGCCGCCGGAGACGCTCGGAAAGCCTGAATGTCGTGCGTTCGGTCATGGCCTGTCTTCAGCAGATACTGTTGCAGGAAATCAACACCAAATGTGGCTGATTTGCGACAGTCCCCGCCCGTCAGGACAGGCCGCGGATCACCTTCACTTGCCGGTCGCGCAGTTTTACCCGCAACGTATTGCGGTTGATTCCAAGAAGATCGGCGGCCCGCAGCTGGTTGCCGCCCGTTGCCGCCAACACGGCCCGCAGAAGTGGCGGCTCGACCTCGGCAAGAATCCGGTCATAGAGGCCCAGAGGCGGCAAGGATTGGCCAAAACTGGCGAAATAGCGCGACAGGTAGTTTTCCATGAATTCCGGCAAATTGGTGCCGGAGTAATCGGCCTGTTCCATGCTGGGCATGGTTGGCACCGACGCCAGTTCGCGGTCGATGGCGTTGGCGGGAATGGTGTCGTCGATCTCGATTGCCACCAGCCGCCGCAACACGTTTTCGAGCTCGCGGACGTTGCCGGGCCAGCGATAGCCTTGCAGCCGTTCGATGGCCTCACGCGACAGTTCCTTGCGTGGCAGGCCTTCCTTCACCGCTTGCGCCAGGAAATGCCGGATGAGATCGGGAATGTCCTCGCTGCGCTCGCGCAATGGTGGCAGGCGCAAGGGTACGACATTGAGCCGGTAAAACAGGTCTTCGCGGAAATGCCCCTGATTGATCAGTTGCCGCAAATCGCGGTGCGTGGCGGTGATGATCCGCACATTGGTCTTAATCGGCGCGTTGCCGCCAACTGTGGTGTATTCGCCCTGCTGCAATACGCGCAGCAACCTGGTCTGGGCCTCGAGCGGCATGTCGCCGATTTCGTCGAGGAACAAGGTTCCGCCTTCGGCTTGCTCGAATTTGCCCGATACACGCGAGGTGGCCCCTGTAAAAGAGCCCTTCTCATGGCCGAACAATTCGCTCTCGATCAGTTCGCGCGGGATGGCCGCCATGTTGAGGGCCACGAAAGGCCCCTTGCGGCGGCGGCCATAGTCATGCAGCGCGCGGGCCACCAGTTCCTTGCCGGTGCCGGATTCACCGACGATCATCACGGTCAGATCGGTCTGCGTCAGCCTGGCGATGATGCGGTAGATTTCCTGCATGGCGGGCGAGCGGCCGACAATCGGCAGGGCATCGGCGGGCTGGTTGGCATTGGCCGGAACGGGTTTTTGGGATTGTTCAAGCGCTCTTCCAACAGTTTGCACCAAAGCATTGAGATCAAACGGTTTTGGGAGGTAGTCATAGGCGCCACGCTCGGCTGCGGTTATGGCTGTCATGATGGTGTTCTTGGCGCTCATCACGATGATCGGCAGGGTTGGCCGCAGTTTCTTGATGCGCGGAATGACGTCAAAGGCGTTTTCGTCGGGCAGCACCACGTCGGTCACCACTGCATCGCCCTGGCCTTCAGAAACCCAGCGCCAAAGTGCTGCGGCGGTGGCGGTCGAGCGGACGCTGTAGCCGGCCCGGCTCAACGCCTGGCTCAGCACCGTGCGGATGGCACTGTCGTCATCCGCGATCAGGACTGTCTTGGCGCTCATGGCGTTGCGTCTCCATCAAATTCTCTCAGGGTTTCGGCACCGCGCAGCATCGGCAGAAGCACGCGGAACGTCGTTCCACGCTCGCGCCCGATGCATTCAACGATGCCACCGTGATCGCGCACGATCTTGGCGACAAGCGCCAGGCCGAGCCCCCGGCCGCCGGGCTTCGTGGTCACGAAAGGATCGAAAATATTGGGCCGGAGTTCTTCCGGAACGCCGGGCCCGGTGTCATGGATGCACACCTCGTAGGGCAAGGTGATGCGATCGGTGGTGCCGGGAACGGTGAGGCGAATGCCGGGGCGGAAAGCCGTGGTGATCAGGATTTCGCCCGCCTCGCCACCCTGGTTAATGGCTTCGGCGGCATTTTTCGCCAGGTTGAGGAACACCTGCACCAACTGGTCGCGGTTGCCCAAAACCGGCGGCAATGACGGATCATAGTCCTCCCGCACGCTCACGCCGGGCGCCATGCCGGCAACGGTCAGCTGCTTCACCCGTTCCAAGATGGCGTGAATGTTGATGGGTTTCTTGTCGAGCGGGCGTTCGTCCGAGAACACCTCCATCTGGTCGACCAGATCGCGAATGCGGTCAGTCTCGTCGCAAATCAGCCGGGCGAGCGCGCGATCCTCAGACCCGAGTGCGGGCTCCAACAATTGGGCGGCTCCACGAATGCCCGAGAGCGGATTCTTGATTTCATGGGCCAGCATCGAGGCCATTCCGGAGACCGAGCGCGCCGCACCGCGCGATGTCAGTTGCCGGTCGATCTTGTGGGCCATCGAACGCTCGAGCAGCATGACGATGACAAAGTCCGGCTGCTCGGTCATCAGCGCCGCCTGGATGTCGACCAGCCTTTCGCCACCCAGCCGCGGCGTGCCAACCGCAATGGCATATTCGTTGACGACACCAGCGATGTTGCGGGCCTGGGCCACGGCACCGAACACCGGGCTTGAAAATGGCACGAGATCCCTGAGTTTGTGACGCAGCAACACGTTGCTGCTGGCCTGGAAATAATTCTCAGCCGCCACATTGGCGAGGCAGATGTGCTCATCGGCATTCAGTACGATCAGCGGGTTGGGCAGCGCATCGATCACCGCCTTGGCCAACAAGGCATCTGGTGCTTCCGGCTTCTTTTCGGGGGCCATCATGATCATGCCGCTGCCGCCTGTTCCTGGGCCGCCACATAGAGCTGCCCCAAGCCCCGCGCCACGGCCACATTGTCATTGGTCCGCAACAGCGAGACCCGCCACTGCGATGCTTCCTCGCCGGTGAGCAACCGGCGCTCGGCCAGCCTGGTGATTGCCCAGCCGATGTGCTTGCGGGCAATGCGGTTGCCGTGATGGGCACCATGATGCGACAGGATTCGCGCGTGATGCATCTCGACGATGCCTGCCTCTTCCGCCAGCGTTGGTTCGGCAATGCCGCTGCCGGGGTTCAACCCCTCGGCGATGACGCCCGGCCACCACGGCCTGCCATAGGCGCCGCGGCCAATCATGATTCCATCGGCGCCCGAAAATTCCAGCATCTGGCGCGCGTCCTCAACACTGTTGCCGTCACCATTGGCAATCAACGGAATGGAAATTGCGGCGCGCACCTGGGCAATGGCGTGCCAGTCCGCCTTGCCGGTGTAGAACTGGCAGCGGGTACGCCCGTGTACGGTGATCAGCGCCACACCGGCGGCTTCGGCACGGCGCGCCAGCTCGGGCGCGTTGATCGTATCGTGGTCCCAGCCGAGCCGCATCTTCAGCGTCACCGGCACCGATGACGCCTCGACCGTCGCTTCAATCAAAGTCATCGCATGATCGAGATTTCGCATCAGCGCCGATCCGGAGAGACCGCCCGTCACCTGGCGGGCCGGGCAGCCCATGTTGATGTCAATGATCTCGGCCCCCATGTCCTGGGCGACGCGGGCACCCTCAGCCATCCAATGGGCTTCGCGCCCTGCCAGCTGCATGACGAAGGGCTTGATCGATTCAGCACCGAGCGCCCGGCGCAACATGTCGGGCCGGGCATTGACGAGTTCCTCGCTCGCCACCATCTCGCTCACCACTAGCC
>JANLTS010000391.1:0-4326 GCA_031363045.1 Hyphomicrobiales bacterium | reverse complement strand
CTGACTATCGAGTATGACGGTGAGCTTTTCACCGGCTGGCAATCCCAGGCCGGGGGCACGTCGGTGCAAGATGTGCTGGAGCGGGCAATTGCCAACATCAATGGCTCGCCTGTCCGAATCTTCGGCGCGGGCCGCACGGATTCAGGAGTCCACGCGCTGGGCCAGGTGGCACATGCCGATCTGATCAAGACCTGGGATTGCTTCAAGCTGCGCAATGCGATCAATGGTAACTTGCGTCCGCATGCGGTGAGCGTGCCTGAGGCCGAGGCGGTGGCTGACGATTTCCACGCCCGCTTCTCGGCCACCCGGCGCTTCTATCTCTACCGCATCCTGAACCGCCGTAGCCCACCGGCGCTTGATCGCGGCAAGGTGTGGTGGCTGCCTGTCGATCTCGATGCCGATGCCATGCATCAGGCCGCCCAGCATCTGGTGGGCAAGCACGACTTCACCACCTTCCGTGCCGCGCAGTGCCAGGCCGCTTCACCGGTGAAGACGCTCGACCGTCTCGATGTCGCGCGCTATGGCGAGTTGATCGAGATCCGGGCTGATTCCCGTTCCTTCCTTCATAATCAGGTGCGCTCGATGGTTGGCTCACTGCGCCAGGTCGGCGAAGGCAAGTGGAGCGGCACAGATTTGAAACGCGCACTTGAGGCAGCGGATCGCACGGCCTGCGGGCCGGTGGCACCGCCCGAAGGCCTCTACCTGCTCAAGGTTGGTTACTGAAATACGCGTCGAGGATGCGGCCATAGATCGTTTGCGTGGCGCGCAACTCGTCAATCGAAATGCGCTCATCGGTCTGGTGGATCGTCGCATTGGTCGGACCAAATTCCAGCACCGGGCAGAAGTCCTTCACGAAGCGCGCATCCGAGGTGCCGCCGCTGGTCGAGAGCTTCGGCAGAATTCCCGTCTCGCGCTCCACCGCGTCCTGCACCAATCCGACAAAAGGTCCGGGCGCGGTGAGGAATGAATCCGCACCTTCGATCGTCACATAGGACCAGGCACCACCAAGCTCAGCCTTCACGGCTTCGATATGCGCATCGACCCAGGCGCGCAGCGTGTCGAAGTCATGCACCGGCGAAAAGCGGATGTTGAATTTCGCCGCGGCCCGCGACGGGATGACATTGCCCGCCACATTGCCAACATCGAATGTGGTGACAGCCAAGGTCGAGGGATCGAAGTGTTCATTGCCGTCATCGAGTTTGGCAAATGAAATGCGGTCGATAAAGCGCGCCAGTTTCGGCACCGGGTTATCGGCCTTGTGCGGATAGGCAGCATGGCCCTGGCGGCCCTCGACTGAAATGGTGAAGCTCAGCGATCCCCGGCGGCCGATCTTGATGGTATCGCCAAGCGTGTCGACGCAACTTGGTTCACCAACCAGGCAGTGGTCCGGCACATGGCCATGTTCCCGCATCCACTGCAGCACTTTCACCGTGCCATTGATGGCCGGGCCTTCCTCGTCGCCAGTGATGAGAAAGGAAATCGAACCCTTGAACTTACCGGCGGTTTTCAGAAAGTCGATAGCGGCCCCGGCAAAGGCCGCGACGGAGCCCTTCATGTCGGTGGCGCCCCGTCCGAAGATGAAGCCATCGGCGATTTCGGCGGCGAAGGGCGCATGCGACCAGCTTTCGATATGGCCTTCGGGCACCACGTCGGTATGCCCGGCAAAACAGAAATGCGGCGAACCCGACCCAAAGCGGGCGAAGAGATTATCAACGTCGGGCGTGCCTTCGTCCTTGAACACCAGGCGGTGGCAGGCAAAGCCGTGGCCGGACAACAGTGTTTCCAGATGGCCGAGGGCGCCACCTTCGGCAGGGGTCACAGACTTGCAGCGGATCAAATCCTGCAACAGGGGAACGGGATCGGTCGGGGTGTTTTTCATGGGCGGCATTGTGAACGTTGCCCGGCGATTTGTCATCTCCGGCGTCAAATTGTGTCAGCCCACCAGCGGGTCGTTTCCATAGCTGTTGGGACCGTCGGTGCCTTTGAGAAACCCGTTCTCAATCAGCGCCCAGATGCCGCCGATGATAGGTACCGCGTTGATCAGAATCCACACACCCGACTTGTCGCGGTCATGCCAGCGCTTGACAGTGAGCGCCAGGCTGGACCACGCATAGGCAAAGATGAGCACAATCAACGCGCCGCCGCCGATTGGCCCCAGGTCATACTCGTAAGGGACTTCCGCAACCTCAGGCGCGACACGGGTTCCAAACATCATAGCCAGAATCACCGACGCCGCGCCAATCACCGCGAGGAGCGCGGCGTTGCCCAGCCACCAGTGCTGCCGCCCGATACGTCCCTTGAAACTGAAAAACAGTTCCCGCCACTCCACAGAAGTCTCCACCGTGTCCGCGATCTGTCCGCGACAAACATCAAGCCCATAGCGAAATGCCCGGCCACCGGAACCGGGCATTCGAACGTTGCCGGAAGTTCAACCCGCCAGCGGGTCCTTGCCATAGTCGTTGGGACCATCAGTGCCCTTGAGAAATCCGTTCTCAACCAGAGACCAGATGCCGCCGATGATGGGCACGAGGCCAATCAATATCCACCACGCCGATTTGTTGCGGTCATGCCAGCGCTTGGCCGACAGGCAGATAGACGCAATCAAGAACGGGATATAGACGATCAAGGCGATGATCGATCCGATCGGCGTCAGGCTCGATTGATAGCTGTAGCTTGTGGAGGTCACTTCCTGCGTGACATCCTGGCCGAACACCATCGTCAGGATGAACATGATCACCCATATGGCGACCATCAGCACGACCAGGCCCAGCCACCATTGCTGACGGCCGATGCGGCCGTCACGCGTTGTAAAGAGGTATTTGAAATCCATGTAAGTCTCCCCAGCGCCCCTACGCGCCAATTGCGTTGAACTGTCGAAGCATGGCCGGGTCGAGCCCGGCCATCGAGAGATTGTCTCGTGTTCAGCCCGCGAGCGGGTCGGCGCCGTATTGATTTGGACCCTCGGTACCTTTGAGGAAGCCCAGTTCAATCAGCAGCCAAAGCCCGCCGATGATCGGCACAAGGATGATCAGCGTCCACCATCCCGACTTGCCGCGGTCATGCCAGCGCTTGGCATAGAGCGCCAGTGACGGAAAGATACAGATGACGCTGAAAATGCCACCAAGTATGCCGATGCCGCTGTCGGTGCGGGTTCCGAGGATCATATCCAGAACCGCCAGCACGATGCTGATGACGATCAGCACCACGATGCCCATCCACATCTGCTGCCTGCCGATGCGGCCTTCAAAACTCGTATAGAGATACTTCCAGTCCATCGTTCTCCCCTTCCGGGCGCATCCGCGCCCCTGGTCAGCCCCGGTGGGAGTATTGCCTAGTCCGACTGCTTCGGGAAGGGGCTTCGATCAATCCCGCAGCAGCTCGTTGATGGCCGTCTTGGCGCGGGTCTGGGCATCGACGGTCTTGACGATGACAGCGCAGTAAGTGGACGGGCCCCAGCTCTGACCCGGCATCGGTTGTCCCGGCAGGTTGCCCGACACGACGACCGAGTAGGGCGGAACATAGCCGACATGGATTTCGCCGGTCATGCGGTTGACGACCTTGGTCGACGCACTGATGAAAACCCCCATGGCAATGACCGAGCCTTCACCGACGATGACGCCCTCGACCACTTCGGAGCGGGCACCCACAAAGCAATTGTCCTCGATGATCGTCGGGCTCGCCTGCATCGGCTCCAGCACGCCGCCGATGCCGACGCCGCCCGAGAGATGCACGTTCTTGCCGATCTGGGCGCAGGATCCCACCGTCACCCAGGTATCGACCATGGTGCCGGTATCGACATAGGCGCCAAGATTGACAAACGACGGCATCAAGATGGCGCCCGGCGCAATATAGGCCGATTTACGGACGATGCAGTTCGGCACGGCGCGAAAACCGCTGCTCCGGAATTCCTTCTCGCCCCAGCCATCGAATTTGGACGGCACCTTGTCCCACCAGCTCGAGCCGCCGGGACCATTGGAAATCATCTGCATGTCGTTCAGCCGGAAGGACAGCAGCACGGCCTTTTTCAGCCACTGGTTGACATGCCATGATCCATCGCGCTTCTCGGCGACGCGGGCCTTGCCTGAATCCAACAGGTCGAGGGCGGCGTTGACCGCATCGCGCACCGCACCCTTGGTTTCGAGATTGACCTCGCCGCGGGCTTCCCAGGCCTGTTCGATGGTGGTTTGGATGTCGGTCATGGCTTGTTCCTTCCCTTATTCGAGTGGCGGGCGTTGGCGGGATTTTGTGAGGCCGTCGAGGAAACCCGCCAGATCGTCGGTGATGTGGTGGACGTGGTCGCGTGCCGTGCCGCCGGTTTGGCGCGAG
>JANLTS010000213.1:0-19332 GCA_031363045.1 Hyphomicrobiales bacterium | reverse complement strand
ACGCTGCAGAACCTGCGGGCGCAGCGGCGCAACCGCTTCCGCATTCTGGCTTGCGTCGATGGCTCGGAAGAATCCTTCATCACCGTGCGCTTCGCGGCGCGCTTCACGGTGCAGAACAATTGCGACTTGATCGTGCTGTTCGTCCGGCCGATCGACACCGGTCTGCATTCGGGCGGTTTGCAAGTGCGCCTGGCGCGGCAGTCGATGATGGATGCGGGCTTCGAGTTGCCGGGCGTCAGGCACCTGAAACGCGCCCTCGAAATCTTGCGGGAGGAAGGTATCGATGCGGCGGCCTGGCCGCAGGAGGCGGCGCATCAGGATGTGTGGGGCGATGCGGCGGGCGACACCAAGGTCGAGTACAAGAGCCCCGAAGGCCGCATCGTGGTGCTGAAACTCAAGACAGCTCCCGATGTCGCTCATGGCATTCTCGATCAGTATGAGCTCGGTCCTTACAACCTCATCATTCTCGGCGAACCGTCGCGGTGGCGTGGCGAGTTCAGTGCCTTCTTCGGCTCGGGCATCGTGCAGACGGTCACGACATTGGCGCCGTGTTCGGTGCTGGTGGCGCGCCAGAGCCTGGAGCGCCGGGGCTTTTTCATCTGCACCGATGGCACCTCGCGCTCAATGCAGGCCGTGCGGCGATCCGCCGTGCTGGCCCAGGTGACGGGAGAACCGATCACCCTGTTCTCGGTGGCCGACAGCAGCGCTGGCCGTGGCGCCGCCGAGGAAGCGGTCGCAAATGCCAAGGCGCTGCTCAAGGCGATGAAGATCGATGTTGCCGAAACCCGTGTCGCCGTGGGCGAGGCGGTTGAGGAAATCGTCGAGTCCGGTGCCCTCTACCGGGTCATCGTCGTCACCGATGAAGGCCGCTCGCGCCTGCAGAGATTGATCCGCGGTTCAACCGCCACAGACGTTGTGCGCAAGGCCCGCACCAGCGTTCTGGATGTCAGATAGGCGTTGAGGTTGAACATTGCCGTCCCAGACGGGTTGGGTTGTTACTTAAGGACTTTGCCGGAATGTTGCGACATGCCTTGAAATGCCCCAGAATCCATTACAGGTTGCAGTCACAACACGGGTGGAATCGGGGAGCGGCATGAAGGAATTCAAACTCTATTGCTTTGGCGAGTCAGGCAATGCCTACAAGGCCGCGCTGATGCTGGAGCTTTGCCGCCTCGAATGGCAGCCATTGTGGGTGGATTTCTTCCACGGCGAAACCCGCACGCCCGATTACCGATCAAAGATCAATGAAATGGGCGAAGTCCCGGTGCTGGAACACGGCGAAAAGCGGTTGACCCAGTCCGGCGTCATTCTCGACTACCTGGCCGAGATCACCCGCAAGTTCGGGCCGAAGAGCGATGACGAGCGCCGCGAGATTCTGCGCTGGATGCTGTTCGACAATCATAAATTCACCGCCAGCCTGGCGAGCCTGCGCTTTCTCATCCAGTTCGCCAAAACCGGGGAAACGCCAGTCACCGAATTCCAGCGCGCCCGGGCTATCGGCGCGTTGAAGATCGCCGATGCGCATCTGGCCACCACGCCATTCCTCATCGGCAAGCGCGCGACCATCGCCGACCTGTCGATGTGTGGCTATCTCTTCTACGGCGATGAACTCAGCGTGCCGCTGGAGAATTATGTCCACGTCCTGAAATGGCTCGACCTCATCCGTTCGCTGCCTGGATGGAAGCATCCTTATGACCTGATGCCGCGCGGCAAATAACTTCTATTTCGCCGGCGACATGGCGTCGAGATATTCATCGAGATGCTCGAGGTTCTCGAAGCGCATCCAGCCCTCTGCGGTTTCGGCCTCGACGGTGCCATCCGACAGGATGCGGGCAGGCTTGGCCCGGATCAGGCGTTCCTCGACGACGTAGAGCTGGCCTTCCTCGATCACCTCGGCTTCGGCACTCTCGGGTTCAGCCACTTCGGCTTCAGCAGGTTCATCAGCGGCCACTGCTGCGGCTTCAGGCTCAGCTGGCGTTTCAGTGGGCACTTCTTCCACCGGTTCGGATTTCGGCTCGAAGGCTTCCTCGATTTTCTGGCGGGCCTGTTCAAGCGCCGCGATGGTTTCCTTCACCGGTTCCGAAACCTCGATCACCTCGGCCATTGTCTCGTTCATGGCGACAGGCACCGCCACAGCCGGCGTCAAATGATCGCCGGGTTCGAAGCCTCGGCGGCCGAATTCCGGAATCGCTGCCAAGGGCACGTCGGCCGCAGCCGGAGCGATGCGATGTGTTTCCAGACCCGCAATGACACTGCCAAGCCCAAGCGACAGGATGCCGCCGACCAGCAGTATCGCGGCGACCTGCAGGTCAATGCCCCAGCCGATGATTGCGGCGGTCGAGACGAAGACCATCAAGCCGAGGGCAATGCCGACAGCAATCAGCAGAATTCCGGCAATCCACATGAGTTTCGACATTACAACTCCGTTGGGCATGCAAGATTCGCCCCTAGTATTTCTCAGCCGGTAAAGACTGCATTCATGATTAACATTCCATCAATACAGTAATAACGGAAGCCATCAGTTTTCCACCACAAATCGCGGTGCCGGGCGGGAAAGGCCGCCGCCCTCGAGGCTGGCCCACACCTGGCGGGCAATATCCCGATAAATCGCGGCATGCAAGCTGTCCGGCAGGCATGCCACCACCGGTTCGCCCCGGTCCGAGCGCAACCGCACTTCCGTGTCGAGTGGCACTTCACCGAGGAACGGCACGGCTAGACGTTCCGCCTCCTCGCGGGCTCCGCCATGACCGAAAATCTCGTGCCGCTCGCCACACTTCGTGCAGGTGAAATAGCTCATGTTCTCGACGATGCCGAGCACCGGCACATTCACCTTCCTGAACATGTTGAGACCTTTGCGGGCGTCGATCAGCGCCAGATCCTGCGGCGTCGAGACGATCACCGCGCCCGACAACGGGGTTTGCTGGGCCAGCGTCAGCTGGGCGTCGCCGGTGCCGGGCGGCATGTCGATGATCATCACATCGGTTTCGCCCCACTCGGTCTCGCGCAACAATTGTGTCAGGGCCGACATCACCATCGGCCCCCGCCAGATCATCGGGGTATCTTCGGCAACCAGAAAGCCGATCGACATCAGCTCGACGCCATAGCGCGTCATCGGCTTCATCTTCTTGCCTTCAACGTCTGAAGACTGCGGCTTGCCGGTGAGGCCAAAGAGCTTCGGCATCGAGGGACCATAGATATCGGCATCGAGCACCGCCACCTTGAGGCCAAGTGAATGCAAGCCAAGTGCGATGTTGATCGCCGTGGTGGACTTGCCGACGCCGCCCTTGCCGGACGCAACGGCCACCAGGTGCTTGATGCCGGGCACCGCAGTCCCTCGTTGTGGGGCAGGGGCTGAAGCCGGGGGCGGCGCGCTCCGTTCAGCGGTCAACGCCACCATCGCCTTCTCGACGCCGGGAATGCCGAGCACGGCTTTCTCGACGGCGCCGCGCAGAAGTTCCATGGCCTTCAGGTGTTGCGGACTGGCGGTCAGCGCGAACATCACGGTACTGCCCTGAATGGCGATGTCCGACACCAGTCCCGCCGACACGACATTGCCACGGCCATCGGGTGCCGCAATGCGCTTCAGAACCTGCAAGACATCGTCCTGGCTCAGCTTCGCCATTTTCATGGATATCCTTGTTTTGCAGTCGTTTAGCGCGGGGCTCTGCAGCAAGCAAGCGCGATACGGGACATGTATCGGCCACCGTCTAGACTGCCTTTAGCACGATTCCCATGTCCAGAATCACATGTGCAGAATCCCATGCCCAACCCGTAAGTTGGGATGATGAATGGCCATGGGACTAGGTTAATCGGGAAAGACGTGTATATATGAACGCAATACAAGGAGGTATGACATGGTCGATCTGGCCCGGAAACGGGATGTGGCGGTTTCGATGCGGTTTCGGGACGATGATCTCGGTATCATTGATCGCGGAGCGGCACTGAGCGGGCTTTCCCGAACGGAGTTCATGCGCCGCGCCGCGCTTCACGATGCCCAGATCGCAATTCTGAACGAAACCTTGGTGCGGCTGGCGCCAGGGGCTTTCGAGCAATTCGTTGCGGCCATCGATGCGCCAGTTGCCGCAATTCCGGTCAAGATGCTTGAACGGCTGTCGCGCCGGGCTCCATGGGAAGACACGGCCAAAGGATGATCTCGGCCCCCGAGCCTCTCAATGCCGATCACGACCTGGCAGCGTTCGATTGCGGAAAATCCGCCCTGAACAGTTGGCTACGCAGCTTTGCCCTCGCCAATCAAGCCAAAGGGTTCACCCGTGTTATGGTCATCCGGGAGGACGCGCGCGTGATTGGTTTCTACGGGCTGGCGCCAACGGCGGTTCCGCCGTCGATCCTGTCCCGCAAGATGAGGACAGGCCGGCCGCCCGATCCGGTTCCTTGCATTCTGTTCGGCCAGCTCGCCATTGATACCGCCTATGCGGGCAAAGGTTTTGGCAGCGCGCTTCTCCGGCATGCGCTCGAGCGTTGTGTCACCGCAGCTGAGACAATCGGCGGACGGGCGGTTATCGTTCGAGCGATTGACGGTGAGGCGGCGGAGTTCTGGAAATCGTGCGGTTTCACGCCGTCGAGTTCGGATTCCTCGACACTGTTCCGGTCAATCGACGACATCGCTGCATGGCTGGCGCAGGCCGCTCGTTCAGGCGGAGCGTGAAGGCGGCGATCAGCCCAAGCAATAGCCAATCACTGTTTCCAGAGCAGACCGGGGTAGTCAATCTCCGACCGACGGGCTATTTGCCAAAAGCCTCGCCACATCGTCACGCAACACCGGTAGTAGTTCGCTGGCAAACCATGGGTTGCGGGCCAGCCAGGCGTTGTTGCGCCATGATGGATGTGGCAATGCGATGACCCTTGGGGTCAGATCATGGAAGGAACGCCAGTTCTTCACGGCAGCATCGACCGATCCGGAAAACCACTTACCCAGGTGCCAGCGCATGGCGTGGGCACCGAGGCAGATTACCAGTTCCATTTCCGGCATGGAGGCGAGTAGATCGGCCCGCCAGGCCAGCGCGCACTCACGCCGTGGTGGCAGGTCGGCGCCGCCTGGCGTCAGGCCCGGAAAACAAAAGCCCATCGGCAGAATGGTGAATTTCGCCTTATCGTAGAAGGTCTTGGCGTCAACCCCCAACCATTCGCGCAAGCGCTCGCCAGACGGGTCAGTGAACGGCATGCCCGAGCGATGGACGCGGCTTCCCGGTGCTTGGCCGGCAATCAGGATGCGCGCCGGTCCACCGGCTTGCAGGACCGGCCGCGGCTCGTGCGGAAGCGGCTTGCCCATTGGCTGGTCGCGGCAAATGCGGCACTCCTTGATCCTGGCCAAAACGTCCTCGACATTCCCGATAGGTGGCCTCCATCAAATTTTATCTTTGAATACAACCTCACATTAGCCTCTCTGTGCCTAGTGTGGGGCGTGAAATTCCATCGGGTGGGGAGTATGGAACACATGGGAATTGGCATAGACAAGATGGATCCAGTGGACCGCTACAATTTCCTTGGCGACACCAGCTCGGAGTCCGCCTCCACTGTCGCTGTCCCGAAGGCTACCGTCTACGACAGCGACTGGCAGCATCAGTTACTCGTTCTGTTCCTGAAGAACCAGATCCGGGTTTCGCCCGCCATGCCGATTCTCGCCGTCATGCTGATGCTGACCAGCTTGCAGTGGACACCGCTTATCGTTTCGTTAGGGTGGTTTGCAGCGGCGGTGCTGTGCCTCGGAATCCAGTTCTACTTGTGCCAGCTCTACTTCAAGCGCGAGCGCAGTCACGACGAACAGCGCGACTGGATTGGCATGCTGTCGGCCTCGGAATTGCTCATCGGCATGTGTTGGTGCCTGCCGCTGTTCCTGTTCTGGAACGGCGCCACTTCAATGCAGCATGTCTATCTCATTGCCTCGATCATGGCAGTGATTGCTGTCCGCCTGCTGATCGTCAACAGTTTCATGCCGGTTTTGATCGCCGGCACCGGAGTCTTGACCATTGGCGTGGCCGTGCGCTGTGTGTGGGAAGCCGAGCCAGTCTACCTGGCGCTGGGCGGCACCATCATCGCGCTTGAGGCCTTTTTTCTGCTGGTGGCCCGCAACCTTCAGGACACGGCCCGCGACATGTTGATTTTCCGTGCCCAGAAAGACACGCTGATTTCCGATCTCCGGCGCGAGAAGGCAAAGGCCGAAGAGGAAACCAAGAAAGCCGAAGACGCGAACAAGGCGAAGTCGGCCTTCCTGGCGACGATGAGCCATGAATTGCGCACGCCACTCAATGCCATCATGGGCTTTTCCGAAGTCCTGAAGCGCGAGATGTTCGGGCCCATGACGGTTCCGGTGTACAAGGATTATGCCGACGACATCCATCATTCCGGCCATTATCTGCTGGCCCTCATCAACGACATCCTCGATCTGTCGCGCATCGAAGCGGGACGGCGCGAGATTTCCGATGAGCCGTTGAGCGTGTTGGTCGCCGTCGAGGAAGTCAATCATCTCCTGCTTCTCAAGGCCGAAGAAAAAAAGATCGATATCAATGTCCGGGTGCCTGACAATCTGCCCAAGCTCATGGCCGACAAGCGCGCCGTGAACCAAATCATGATCAATCTGCTGTCCAACGCCATCAAGTTCACACCGGCGGGTGGCCAGGTTGAAATTCACAGCGGCCGCAACAACGATGGCGGACTGTTCATCAGCGTCAAAGACAACGGACCTGGCATTCCCGCCCATGAAATCGAAGCTGCCATGAGCGCCTTCTCGCGCGGCAGCTTTGCGACCAAGAAGGCCATCGACGGGGCCGGCCTTGGTCTGCCGATCGTCAAGGGTCTGATGGAGGTGCATGACGGCACCGTCAGCATTTTCAGCGCCACGACTGGTGGCACGGAAGTCACTGTCACATTCCCGGAACGCCGGGTGCTCGGCGGCCCGCGCGGCGAAGTGATTGCCGCCCCCTCCATCTCCTCCGAAAGTCAGCGCAAGCTGATCGCCATCACTGGCTGAATTAAATCTTAGAAATGCGGGTAATTCCCGCAACGTCCGCCAGACGGCATTAATCTTTTCGACCTAGTGTTGTGGCTTCTATTGGCAGTCCTGAAGTCACATGGCACCCGCAAGATCGATTACGCCGTCCTTCGCCCTCAAGGTCGTCACCCCAAGCCTCGTTGCCGTGGGTAGCATCGCCCTGCTGCTGATCTATATCGTCAACGGCATTTTCCAGGAGACCAACCGCCTTGACGCGAGTTTTTCGCAAAGGCTGGCGAATTCGGCCCTTGGCTCCGTGCGCGACAGTCTCGAAACCGTGCTTTTCGACAACGCAGTTTGGGATGACGCCGCCATCAATGCAGGATCGGCCGACGTCAACACCGAATGGATTGACGAGACCTGGAGCTATGCCAGCGAACTCAGCGTCTATGATTCAGTCAGGATCGTCGGCCCCGAAGGGCAAACGCTTTATTCCGCCGCCGGTGGCAAATTGCGGAGTGATCCGGCGTCCGAAACCTTTGGCCGCGATCTCAAAATCCTCCTTGACCGCGCCAACGCCGGAAACGCCGGCAGACACATCAGCTCAGGAATCGTCCGGGTCGGCGATACTCTCAACACCGTCGGCGTCGCCCGCATCATGTGGTCGACCGAGGTTGAGGGCCGCGACTCCAAGACAGCCAACAGCATCGTCTTCAGCAAGCCGATTGACGCCACAGCACTTGCCAGCCTGGCGCGGCGCTATGCCATGGATGAACTGCAATTCGTGCCACTCGGGCAGCCGAAGTCGGCGGGCTCGGTCGATGTCCTGTCGCCGTCGGGCGAAACCGTCGGACAGCTGATCTGGAAGGACCGCAGCCCCGGCGATGTGATGCGCAACAAATACGGCAATGTCGTCACAATGCTGGTGATGATGTTCCTGTTCATGATCGCGGTGCTGCTTTACATGACCTGGAAGGGTTTCAAGGAGGCGCAGGACAGCCACGCCGACACCGTCGCCGCGTCGTTCCGCGATGATCTCACCGGGCTTGCCAACCGGCGTGAGATGTTGACTGCTCTCGACCGCCTGCTCACCGCGTCACGCCGCACTGGCAAGGGCCTGTCGGTGATTTATGCCGATCTCGACGGTTTCAAGGAGGTCAACGATTCCTACGGCCATGAGATCGGCGACATGCTGCTCAAGGCTGCCGCCGCCGGCTTTACCTATTTGGCCCACGATGCCGATGTGGTTGCGCGCCTCGGCGGCGACGAATTCGCCATCATCGTCAGCGGCACGGATTGTGCCGCGAAGGCGCGCCTCACCGCCCAACGGATGATCGATTTTCTCGCCGAACCAATGATCCTGGATGGCCGCATCGCCTCGGTGACGGTGAGTGTCGGCATTGTCGATATCGAAAGCGACGACGCCGATGTGAAGGAAATCATCCGGCGCGCCGATGTGGCGATGTACGCCGCGAAATCGCAAGGCCGCAACTGTACCAACGTTTACCAAAAGTCACTCGATTTCAAACGCGACGAGAACCGGGCGATGGCCAGCCAGTTGCGGCAGCACTTGCTGTCGCGCAGCCTGACCGTCGTCTACCAGCCCATTGTCGATGCCAGGAGCCGCATGACCAGGGGTGTCGAGGCCCTTGTCCGCTGGCCGAAGAACGCCGAAACTTATTTTTCGCCCGACGTCTTTATTCCGGTGGCCGAGGAGTTTGGCCTGATCGAGGAACTCGGCCTCTTTGTGTTGACCGAGGCCTGCCGCCAAGCGGCGAAATGGCCGGAAATCTTCATTTCAGTCAATGTCTCGCCGATCCAATTCATGAACCCCAACTTCGCCGAACTGGTCGCCATCGCGCTCACCAGCACGGGGCTTGAAGCCAACCGCCTGGAACTTGAAGTGACGGAAGGGTTCATCATCGACAATGCGTCGCGCGCCAACAACATCATCAACCGGCTGCATGACATGCAGGTGCGCATTGCCCTTGATGACTTCGGCACCGGCTTCTCGTCGATCGGCCACCTGCGCCGCTTCAAGTTCGACAAACTGAAACTCGACCGCTCGATGGTCATCGATATTCTGCGCCAGCCCTCGGCATTGAGGCTTGTGCAAGGAACGATCGCCATGGCCGATGCGCTGGGTCTCACCGTCGTTGCCGAAGGCATCGAGGATGAAAACCAGGTCTCGGTCCTGCGCCTTGCCGGCTGCAGCCAGTTCCAGGGCTATCTGTTCTCGAAGCCGGTCGAAGCCCATGAGATCACCGGATTCCTCGACGGTACCCGAATTGCGCTGGCAAGCTAGGGTGACGCCGTTTCAGGAGGTCTTGGCCGCGCCCCGATAAACCCGCATTAACCGAAATTGAAATCCGCGATATGCCGGGGCGGTTTCAAGCCGGGGATGAGGCGCGGATCGTCGGCGGGGGCGAGGATTTGTTGGCGCACCGGAATGACGCCCGCCCAGATCGGCCAAGCATAGTCTTCCTCGTCATCGCCCGGCGGGCCGTTGCGTACTTTGGCCGAGGCTTCATCGAGTGACATCGAAAGCAGCGTCGTGGCTTTCAGTTCCTTCGCCGTCACCGGGCGTAAGCTGTCCCAACGCCCGGGCCATAGGCCTTCGGTGAAATTCCTCAGCCGCATTTCCTTTTCGGTGGGGTCAGTGACCTTCACCGCCGTTCCGAACACCATCACCGAGCGGTAGTTGCAGCTGTGGTTGAAGGCCGAGCGCGCCATCACGAAGCCATCGATGATCGACACGGTGACGCAGACTTGCGTGTTCTCGCAGGCTTCCAGCATGCGGCTGGCCGATGAGCCGTGCCAGTATAGCCTGTCGCCCTCGCGCCATTGCAGCGTCGGCGTCACGTAGGGGCTGCCCTTGAAGACATAGCCAACGTTGCAGATCGGCGTCGCATCGAGAATGGCGTGCACGGTTTCTGCATCATACTTGGCGCGCTTGTTCAACCGCTTCACACGCGTGCGTTCGCTCGGGGCCTTGGTGGGGGCCTGCATCGTCAATTCTCCAGTTTGCAAAAGGTCTATTGCCTGCGATATGGTCTGTCCGAAAGGACCAAGTTTTATACCGATGAACAGACCACTTCTCGGCACCTCGGCCAGCGAGATCGGCATTGACCGCAAGGACCGCGAGCCAATCCAGTCGCAGATCGCCCGGCAATTGCGGGCCCTTGTGCACAGCGGCCGTCTGAAGCCGCAAACCAAATTGCCCTCGACCCGGGCCTTCTCGGAAGAGTTGAGCGTGGCGCGCGCCACGGTGGTCGAAGCGTATGAGCAACTGCTGAGCGAGGGTTATCTCGAAACCCGCTCGGGCTCCGGCACGCGCGTCGCGGCTGAATTGCCCGAGTCGCTGCTGACGCCGTCGCCTGCGAAATCCACCAAGGCCTCCGGTCCGCGCCTGACGGTGAAACGCGAGCCTGCCCGTCCATTCCGCTCCGGCCTCGTCGACTGGGAGAATTTTCCGCATGACGACTGGGGCCGCTTGCTCGGGCGTTTCTGGCGCAACCCGCCGGTGACCTTGCTCGAGCATCATGATTCTTTCGGCTGGATGCCGCTCCGCCAGGCGATTGCCCGGCATCTGTTCGAATGGCGCGGCATCACCTGCGACGCGGAGCAGGTGATCGTGACAGCGGGTGGGCTTGATGCCTTTGACCTGATTGGCCGCGCCATCTTCGCGCCCGGCGACAAAGTGTGGTTCGAGGAGCCGGGTTACCCGACAGCGCGGCGCATCTTTTCGCTGGGTGGCGTCACCGTGGCGCCAGTGCCGGTTGATGATG
This sequence comes from Hyphomicrobiales bacterium, assembly GCA_031363045.1. Classification (GTDB taxonomy): domain Bacteria; phylum Pseudomonadota; class Alphaproteobacteria; order Rhizobiales; family Aestuariivirgaceae; genus Aestuariivirga. The sequence goes on along the minus strand of JANLTS010000213.1, from coordinate 8,595 downwards.
AAGGTCTCGTCGTGGCGCGTGGGCTTGAGCGCGCTGCCGGGGCCCGCGCCGCCTTCGTGACGCCAGCCCGGCAATACCCAACCGGTGTGACCATGCCGCTGGCGCGGCGTCTTGAACTGCTCGACTGGGCGGCGGAAGCCGAGGCCATCGTCATCGAGGACGACTATGACAGCGAGTATCGCTATGTCGGCCGGCCGCTGCCTGCGCTGATGAGCCTCGATAAGCGCGCCCGCGTGATTTACACCGGCACCTTCTCCAAGGTGTTTTCGCCGATCCTCAGGCTCGGCTACATCGTTGTGCCGAAAGCGCTGACTGCGCGCTTCCGCGACGAGCGCGTCTCGCATGGATCGCCGCCGTCACTGATGGCGCAACCGGCACTGGCGGAGTTCATGACGTCGGGTGCCTTTGCCATTCACATCCGCCGCATGCGCCGCATCTATGCAACGCGCCGCCGCGTGCTGATCGAAGCCTTGAAGCCGGGCGATGGCCGCCTCTACGCGATCGATGCTTCGCCCGCTGGCCTCATGCTGTTGCTGCGGCTGCCGGCCGAGCAGAGCGATGAGGCTTTGGTGGCGCGGCTCGGCAATGAAGGTATCGAAGTGCAATCGCTGTCGAGCCACTGCGCGGGGAGAAAGCGCGCCCAGGGCTTGTTGCTGAGTTTCGCGGGGTTCAGCGAGGCCGATCTGAAGAAATCCGCCGCCAGACTGATCGAGGTGATGTCATGATTGAAGCCGCCACCGTTGGATTCCGGCAGCGATTTCACGACGCCAGCGGCCGGAGTTCCTTCAACAGCTTCTCGCGGATGGCGCGGACATAGTCTTCGAAATCGCGGGCTGGTTCGATGAAGGCATCGGTGCCGATGACGACATGGTCGCGGTAATAGATATCAAGGCCTTCCTGATCCGCCATGATCGGCAACCCGTTGATGACGATGCCCGCCTTGTGGGCGCGCTGTCGCGCCGCTTCGAGATCGACGCCGGAATTGTCCGGGCCGTCGCCTGAGATATCGATGACCTTGCGCTCGCCATCGATATCATTGGATTCGATCAAGATGCGGCTGTCGTCGATGGCTGTGCCGATCGAGGTCGAGCTGGCGCGTATCCAGCGGCGGATCAAACCGATGCGGAAGCCAAAGGCCTTGGCATCGCGTGCTGACTGAATGGGCGTGAATGGCAACACGATGCGGGTTTCGCCCGGTGCGCCCCATTGCAACACGGCGATGGCGGCACCAAGCGGTTTCAGGTTTTCGACGGCCTGCAAAACTTCCGGATGGCGGAAGGCCTGTGCCAGGCCATCGAGCTGCAGCTGGAACTCCTGACGGTCGACACTGGCCGAACTGTCAAGCGCCAACACCAGTTCGATAGCGACGCGGCCATCTTGCGCGGAGGCGGGGAGCGTGAGCAGGGCGAGCAGGCCAAGCCGCGACGCCATGCCGCGCGATTTCGGCCACAGACTTGCCCGAAACCGGCGCAAGAAGCAGCCCATGACCCGTATGTTTCTTGAAGTTTTTCTCGCCATTGCCCTGACCTTGGGTGCCATCCTAGCATCGGTGACCGGGGCCAACGCCAATGAATTCATGGTGAGCGCTGCCTTTGCACGTGCTTCGGCAACACCCATGGCAAAATCCGGCGCTGCCTACATAAGCGTGGTGAACCAGGGGACGGAGGCCGACCGGCTATTGTCTATTTCAACGCCTGCCGCCCGCAGTGCTGAACTGCACACCACGGTGATGGCCGGCGACGTGATGAAGATGGAAGCGGCGGGTGAGATTGTGGTGCCGGCGGGAGGCATGGTGGAGATGAAGCCCGGCGGACTGCATGTGATGTTGATGGGGCTTATCGCACCCTTGAAGCAGGGCGAAACCATCGAGATGACCCTGCATTTCGAGAAGGCTGGTGAGATCAAGGTGATAGTCCCCGTCGGCGGTATCGCTGCGGCCAACTAAGCAAGAGTTGCTTTTAACCCTCTCCGCGCGAAACGCGTTGGGAAGACGGGTCGCGCCGCAACAGCGAGGCGTATGAGAGCCACTGGCCAGTCTGCTTTGATCACGCGATCCACGATGGTTGCGGCGATCGCAACAAACTGACTCAGGCAATTTCTGTACGCTTCTAACGTGAATCAGAACAGTCTCTGCTCTGAGCGAGAGATCGCAAATCCGCGCCCCTTGCTGTTGCGGCAGGTCAAGCTATTCGTTTGCGATTTGCAAGAGATGCCATGGAACGAAAATGTCTTGCCATATTTGAGTACGACGGCATTGGGAGCGGGCAGGGTTCCGCCATGATAGCAATTGAGTTCAGATCGGCCAACTTCCGGAACAGTGAAACTACCTCCCCAGTCCATGTCAGCACCGCAGTCAGCTGGCCGCGGCTGCAGAGGTACGGCATCTTTGCGGCTGCGTAACTCACACGCGATGAAATTGCCGTAACCGCCCGTGTCCTCTATGGCACGGCACAAGATGTTTCCTGTTGGTGTGACGAATTCCTTGCTGGCGGCCAACGCAACCCGAATGGATGCCGCTGAGAAGCCCACGCATGCAAGCAATACAACAAGAAACAACTTACTTTTTTTAAACGACATGTGCTTTTTTCCTGTCTGCTTCAGTTCCAAGATCAGACCGTATCGGATAACGACCGAAGGGTGGTCCGAACAATATCGCATATGGTTCCGCACACAAGATTACGTAACGCTGCTGTGTTGTTGCGGACAGCGGCCCGCAAGATGAGTTTGGCGCGATCAGCTTTCAGCTTCCACCTTCGGCTTCTTCAACTCCCGCCAGGTGTGATAGCTGACGCCACCGACCACCAGTGCGGTGCCGATGCCGTGGGCCAGCGTGAACTCCTCGCCCAACAACACGACCGCGAAATAGATCGTCAGCAACGGCGAGACGTTGGAGATCATCGCGGTTGAGGCGGCACCGATCCGCGCCATGCCGGCATTGACGAAGAACGACGGCACGACGGTCGCCAGCAGCCCGGTTGCCGCCGCCAGCATGAAGTAGTTCCCCGACATCGAGGTATCGAGGCCGCCACGGGCGATGAAGATGTGCGCCAGCGTCGTCAGCGCAGCACCGGAGAGTGCAACCGAGGTGAACAGCGTCGAACCCATGTCGCTGATCAGGCGTTTGGCCAGCAGCTGGTAGACAGCGAAGCTCAGTGCCGAACCGAGCACCAGTGCGGTGCCGAGCGTGATGTTCGATCCGCCGATGGAGAAGTCCGAGACGAAAACGGTTGCAAGCCCGAGGTACGACAACACGGCAGCAGCAAGGCTGGCGCGCGACAGGCGCAGGCCAAAGAACGCCGCACCGATGAAGATGAGAAAAATCGGATAGGTGAAGAGTGCCAATCGCTCAAGCTGGGCGGTGACGTAGAGCAGCCCGGTGAAATCCAGCACCATGGCGAGATAATAGCCGATGAGGCCGATGCCGATGGCACTCAGCACGGCATTGCGCTTCGGCAATGGCCTGCCATCGCGGCGCAAGCGATAAATCTCGAACAGCCCGACGCCCACGAAAACCGGCAGAGAGAAGGCCATCCGCCAGGCAAGGATCAGCAGTGAGTCAAGACGCTCGATGTAGGCGAGCTTGATGAAGATCGCCTTCGAGGAAAACAGCGCCGAGCCTGCGGCAACAAGCGCGTATCCGGTGATGAGGCTGCGGCGGTCCATGGGCAATCCTCTAACGGGTCGTGCCCGCGCCGTCAGCAGAAGCTATTGCAGTCCTGTCATGTGGGCCATGGCTTTCTCGTGGGCGTTCCTTCGGCTAGGCTTGCGACCGCAGAGGAGTTCATCATGCCGCCTTTACCGCTTCACTTCCGTTCCGCCACCGAGCTTGCCCGCTTGTTGCGGGCCCGCAAGGTCACGGCCTCTGGCCTTCTCGAGCAGTGCCTCGATCAGTATGCCAAGCACAATGATGCGCTGAACGCGGTGATCGTCACCGATATCGACCGCGCCAAGAAAGCTGCGGCGGCGTCCGACCGGCGGCTGAAAAGGGGCAAGCCCATTGGCCCATTCGATGGTGTGCCGATGACGGCGAAGGAAAGCTTCGACTGGACCGGAACGCCCTCGACCTGGGGCGTGCCACGCTTCCGCGACAACATCGCGTCTGCCGATGCAATTGCCATCACCAGGCTCACCGATGCGGGTGCTGTCATCTATGGCAAGACCAACGTGCCGCTGATGCTGGCCGACTGGCAGAGCTTCAACGACATCTACGGCACCACCAGCAATCCGTGGGATATCTCACGGGTTCCCGGCGGTTCGTCCGGCGGCTCGGCAGCGGCATTGGCCACCGGCATGTCAGCTCTCGAAGTCGGCTCCGACATCGGCGCCTCGATCCGCAATCCGGCGCATTATTGCGGTGTTTATGGCCACAAGCCGACGTTTGGCATCGTGCCTTATCGCGGCCACTTGTTGCCGGGCATCGTGCAGCCCGGAGATATTTCGGTGGCGGGTCCACTGGCGCGCTCGGCCACCGATCTCGCCGCCATGCTGAAACTGCTGGCCGGCGCTGATGGCATTGAGGCGCGCGGCTACATGCTGACCCTTCCCGCCGCCAAACAGAAGTCCCTGAAAGACTTCCGCGTCGCGGTGATGGTGACGGACGAACAGAGCGAGGTCGATCTGCCAGTGCAGGATCTGATCGGCAAGCTCACAAACTTCCTCGGCAAACGCGTCAAGAAATTGTCGACCACCGCACGGCCCAACTTCACCACCAAGGAAGCGATGGACAATTATATCGCGCTGTTGCGCTCGGCCACCAGCCGGCGTCAGACGGACGAAGACTTCGCGCTCAATTCCGCCAAGGTGGCGGCGTCAGACCCGCTCGATGACAGCTACCTTACCAAGATGCTGCGCGCCTATGTGCTGCCGCACCGCGACTGGCTGCGCCACAGTGAACGCCGCCACCAGATGCGCCTGTTGTGGGACCAGTTCTTCGGCGACTGGGACGTGATGCTGTGCCCCGCCGCCGCGTCCGCCGCCTTCCCGCACGACCAACAGGGCGAGCGCCACGAACGCACAATCCCGGTCAACGGCAAAAGCGTTCCGACCACGGATCAATTGTTCTGGGCGGGCTATTCCGGCGGCTTCTATCTGCCATCGACGGTGGCTCCCATGGGCCTCACCGCGCAGGGCCTGCCGGCCGGCATCCAGATCATCGCCAGGCAATATGGCGACTACACGTCGATCCGCTTCGCACAATTGCTGGAAAAGGAATTCGCAAGCTTCGTGCCGCCGCCGGGCTATTGAAGCGCCAGTGCTTTCTTGAAGAAGGCAATTTCGCGCCGCCAAATTTCCGGATCATGAATCACATCGTGGCCGCCGCCTGGAATGATCACGAGTTCCTTCGGCTCGTTGGCCCGTTCATAGAGGACGCGTCCATGCGCGACCGGAATGATGCGGTCGGCATCACCATGCTGAATGAGCACTGGCGGCTTCACATCGGCAATGAAATTTTTCGACTCGAATGTGTCCTTCATCAGCAGGCGCACCGGCAACCACCAATATATTTCCGCCGCGACATCGGCGGCTGACGCATAGGGTGCTTCGAGTGCCAGCGCCGCGACCGTGACCTGGGCTGCGAGTTGCACACCCACCCCGGTCCCCAGCGACTCGCCAACAACGACGATCTGCTCGGGACCTACGCCGCGCTTCACCAGCCAGGCATGAGCGGTCAAGGCGTCGGTAATGAATCCTTTTTCCGAGATCGTGCCCGAACTCTTGCCATACCCCCTGTAGGACACGAAGAGCGCGCCAAAACCTTGCGATTGATAGAAGGCCAATCGCTCCGCCCGGTCGGCGATTTCACCGCCATTGCCGTGGAAGAACAGAATGATCGGCATTCCAGACTTGGCTTCGGCAAACCATGCAACGATGGTTTCGCCATCAGGTGTTGCCAGTGTCTCTTCGCTCACGCCGTCGAGGCCAGCGCTTATCGGATTGAGCCCCCGGTTGGATGGGAAGTATTGGAGGCTGCGCTGTTGCAGGAACATGTAAACGCAGATGACGGCATAGATTGCCAACGGAACCAGTACGGCCACGCGTAGCAGGGTCATCCCTTAAGCCAACTTCGCCGGAGTCATTGTATCACTGGTCCAACTCCACACGGCGAGGAGCGGCGTTTCGCGGGTCTTGGTGGCATGCATGATCATCGGCGGGTGCCAGATGGTGATGCCTTGCAGCTTCTCCACGAAAGGTTGGCGGCCGATGCTCCAGTGGCTGCCGGAGGTGAGCGGCCAGTAGAGTTCGGGGGCCGGGTGATAATGATCGCGATAATGACGATCAGGCCCCAGCATCAGCAGGCCCAGCAGAAAATCGTCACCGGGGAAAAAGCCGCGCGGGCCGATGATTTCGGTCCAGCCGTAGTTGGCCACAAACCCCTCGCCCAGCAAAGCATCGGAGTAACCCGATGACTGGCGCCATTGCAGATCGTCGTCGATGGCGGCAATCGCGGCGGCCAGATCGGGCTCGATCAGCAGCGCTTCGCCAATGCATTGCGGCAGGTGCTTCAACACCGGCAGGCTCGAAGCGGCAGGCTCACGAAAACCGCCCTCGCTCAAATCCTGTGCCGCCATGCGTTCGAGCACCAGTGCTACGCCTTCGCCGCGCCTGGCATTCAATCCACGGGCGATGGCGCCAATCAGCCAGCGCGCGTTGTCATAGAGGTCTTGATTCACAAGTGGCGTTCTATCACAGCCCAGTCGCTCGCAGGCACCACTTTGGCGGGACTGTTAACATCGCGTATCCAGCAGAACAGGCAGAGGAAAGGCACATCCCGCACCAGTGTCGCGTGTGGCGCCCAAGGCTCGTTCCAAACCGGGTTGTGGGCCAACTTGTCGATCCAGTCACCTTCCGGCCCGAAACGCCAGCCGTGCGGCCCGGTCAGCGGCGCATAGAGTTCAGGCGCCGGGTGGTGGCGGTCGCGATACAGCGTTCGGGGCGCAATCAGGAACAGGCCAAGATCGAAATCCTTTGCTTCCACATGTCCCGCATCGCCGATCAAAGACACATAGCCATGGGCGCGGGGAAAGCGCGGGCCGATCTCGTCTCCGAGGTAACCATCATAGGTGATCCACTGCAGCAACGGCCTCGCCGCGGCGATTGCCGCCTTCAGCTCATCGGCCCCGGGTATCGCCTCCAGCGCCTCGTCGAGATAGCCGCAAGACGGCTCGCGCGCCGATGCCACGCTCTGCAATGGCCCGTCCTTGCGGCGGGCAATCTCTTCCACCACTGTCCGCGAACCCTGATCGTCAAACTGCCGGAGATAATGTTCAGACGCCGCTATCAGATCGTGGATGGGATCGGTCATTGGTCCTATGCCAAAGTCAGGAATCGCCCAGCCAGCATAATGAGTTCGCGGTCATCGGGATAGCGCGCCGACGATTTCCGCATCGGATTGTTGGCGGGAGACGCCATGTGGCGGGCCAGAAGCTCAGGATTGCCGAGGTCAAGCCCGTCGCCAGCCAGCGACACCTTGAGGCCGGTCGACCGCAGCAGGTTTTCATAGGCCATCACTGCGTCGGTGGCCCCCATGGCATCGGCGACCCTGGCAAAAGCGGCGCGGTTTCCCGCCGCCACCCAATCCATGGTGGCCAGCATGGCAAGCCCGGTGGCGCGGCCGTGCGGGATGGGGGCCAGGTCAGCCACGGCATGCGAGATATTATGGGCCAGCGCCGTGCCGCAATTGTCGATGCCGATACCGCCATAACACGAGCCCAGCAGCATGGCGCCGCGGGCTTCGATGTCATTGGGGCTCTTCACCGCCTGTTCGAGATTGGCGGAGATCAAACGGATCGCCTGGTGGCAATAGAGATCGTTGCCATCCTGGCGGTGCTTGTTGGTGCAAGCCTCGATGGCGTGGACCAGGGCATCAAGCCCGGTGGCGGCGGTGATGTGCGGCGGCACGCCAACTGTCAGTTCCGGATCGAGGATCGCCACATCAGGCTTCAGCTCCTCGCCCCAGGCCCAGACCTTCACTTTAGTTGCATCGGCAAAGACCGAGACGCGGGTCACTTCCGAGCCCGTTCCAGCGGTTGTCGGGATGGCGATGATTGGCAACCGGTTGGCAGGCAAGGGCGTGGCGCAGAGCGCATAGGCCGAAGCCTCAAGGCCCGACACGGCGCAGCAGGCAACCAGCTTGGCGGTATCAAGGGCCGAGCCGCCACCAAGCCCGACGATCAGTTTCGATTGCGCAGCGCGCGCCATGGTGGCGGCCGCATCGATGTCGCTCTGCTTTGGCTCACCTTTGAGCCCGTCATAAACCGCCGTCTCGAAGCCTGCCTTGGCAAGAATCTCGATGGCGCGTGCCGTAATCCCCAAGGCGTTCAGTGCAGGGTCAGCCACCATCAGCACATGGCCGCCCTTGCCGCCAAGCGCCTCCGCCTTGCGGCCAAGATCGGCAATGCGCCCGGGCCCGAAGATGATTTCGGGGATCGCGCTCAGTGTAAAGCTGGTCATCGTGGTATCCGCTCGTGTGACGTGGTGCTGCGGATTAGGTGGCGATCCATCACCGGTCAAGCCGTGAGGGATTCTCACCTTATGACGAACTTGTGTTGGATGGTTCACGCACCTCGCCCCTCGATAGAGGGGAGAGGAAAGGGG
>JANLTS010000389.1:0-6834 GCA_031363045.1 Hyphomicrobiales bacterium | reverse complement strand
CATCGTCGGACCAGCGCCGCCGCCGGCCCATATCAACAACCTCAAGACGGCTCACCAAGTGACTGTCCTTATAGATAGCAATAAGGACAGTCAGCTACAGCCAGCAAAATTCCGCAAGGCGGCCCTCACCGGATGCGTACGGCGGAGCTGTCATACCGGACGAAGATTTCGTGGCAAGCCAGTCTGCCCACGCTAGCCACCATGAGCCTTCGCGGGTTCTGGCGCGTGCCGCCCATGTGGCCGGGTCGACATACTTGTCGTCGTGGCGCGAGCTGCCGATGCGGAATGACCTGTGCGGATGGCCGGGTTCGCTTACGATCCCTGCATTGTGACCGCCGGTGGTGAGAACGAATGTTACTTCTGTGTCAGCGAAAAGCCTAAATTTGTAGACCGACTGCCATGGCGCGATATGGTCTTTCTCGGTTCCCACAAGAAACACCGGTGCATCGATATCGCGCAATGCGATCACCCGGCCTTCGACGGCATACCGCCCGGAGGTCAGCCGGTTCTCCAGGAATAGCCCTCTGAGATATTGTGCGTGCATGAGATAGGGCATGCGCGTCTGGTCAGCATTCCAGGCCATGAGATCATTGATCTTGTCGCGCTTTCCCAGGACATAGTCGCGGATCATTCGCGACCAGACCAATTCGTTGGTTCGCAAAATGCGGAAGGCACCTGCCATCTGATGTGTATCGAGCACACCTTGATCCCACATCATGTCTTCAAGGAAAGCCACCTGACTGTCGTCAACGAAGAGCATCAGTTCGCCGGCCTCGGAGAAGTCCGTTTGCGCCGCCAACAGGGTAATCGATTGCAGGCGCTTGTCGCCATCCCGAGCCATGGTCGCGGCGGCGATCGACAGGATGGTGCCGCCAAGGCAATATCCGCAGGCATGAACGTTACAGCCCGGCAGTAGCCGAGTGATCTCGTCAAGTGCCGCCATCACGCCTTGCTTGCGGTAATCATCAAAGCTCAGATCCCGATCTGCAGGCGTGGGATTGCGCCAGCTGACCATGAACACGGTATGACCGCGATCAACCAGGAACCGCACCAGGGAATTGTGTGGTGAAAGGTCGAGGATGTAATACTTCATGATCCATGCGGGCACGACCAGCACTGGCTCGGCATGAACAGTTTCCGTTGTTGGCTGATACTGGATCAGTTCAATGAGGTTGTTGCGGAACACAACAGTCCCGGGTGTGACGGCAACGGTTTCCCCGGTCCTGAAAGCTTCTGTGCCCGCTGGCGCCTTGTTTTCAGCGTGCCGCACCATGTCATCAAGCGCATTGAGGAAGCCTTGGACAAGATTGCTGCCGCCTTCGGCAAGCGTGCGCCGCCAAAGATCCGGGTTGACGAAGGGATTGTTTTGCGGCGAGATTGCGTCCATCAGCTGCCGGGTCATGAATCCCATACGTCTGGTATCGACCGTTTCCATCCCGCGCGGTGTCTCTGCCGCGAGCAGCGCCACGTCGGTCAACGCCAGATGCCATTGCCGTATCATGTCCATCGGAAACTGGGACCACAGTTCATCGTCCTGAAAGCCGGCCCATCCATTGGGCGCAAAGGGCAACTCGGCTTCCTGACCACTGGCGCGCGCGGCCCCATACAGCCACAGGCGCATTGTGTTGTCGGCAGCGCGGGTCAGCACATCGAGTTGTGTTCCGGATGACATTGCGAAGTGGACAGCCCAATCGACAACTGCTGCCGAGAGTGCGTAGGGCGAAACCCCCTGTGTGAGTTTGGCGAGAGTGGCTCTCTGACTTCTGTCGAGTGTTTCGAAATGCCGACGACCGGTGACGCTCATTCTCTTGCCTTCTCTAGCCGAAACGTCCTGTGATGTAGTCGGAACACTTCTGCGTCTTCGGTCGCATCATAACTTCTTCCGTGTCGCCTTGTTCAACGACTTCACCCAGATGAAAATAGGCAACGTTCTGGGAAACGCGCGCCGCCTGTTGCATATTGTGCGTGACAATGACAATGGCATGGCTGTGCCGGAGTTCGTCAATAAGCTCCTCGACTCTTGCCGTTGCGTTTGGATCAAGTGCGGAGCAGGGCTCATCCATGAGTATGACGTCCGGCCTGGTTGAAAGCGCTCTTGCGATACACAGACGCTGTTGCTGCCCGCCAGAGAGCCTTGTTCCCTGCTGCCCCAACATATCCTTGACCTCGTCCCACAGATTGGCTTGCCTCAGACACTGCTCAACGACTTGATCGGCGTCAGATCGACTTCCGATGAAGCCATGGATGCGTGCTCCATAGGCGACGTTCTCGTAGATCGATCGCGGGAAGGGATTGGGCTGCTGCGCGACCCAGCCAAATCGGCGGCGCAGCTTGCAGACTTCAATTGTCTCGCTGAAAACGCTCTCGCCATCGAGAAGCACCTCTCCGGTGATCTTCACACCCGGAACGATTTCGAGAATCCTGTTGAGGCATTTGAGAAACGTGGACTTGCCGCAGCCAGACGGCCCAATGAGCGCTGTGACTTCACGATCGGGTATCTTAAGACTGACGTTTCTCAAGGAATGCTTCTCGCCGTGGTCATACCATACATTGAGTGCGCGAATGGACATCCTGTTGCCGTTCACAGCATGATGGTGGCCATCGCGGAAGACCAGTCTGTCACTGACAAGAACATTCATGAGTCTATCGTCCCCGTTGCAGCGATTAGCCGTAGCCAGGAGGACTCGAGGCCAATCCGTGACTATCAGCCATGCAATTGCTCTGGCTTTGAGCAAGGGTCACCGTGCCTGTTCCTCCTGCCATGATTGCAGTGGACCAAGGTGGGGCGACTTTTTTGTCTGGTGTCGATCCATGCGCCGCAGGACGCGGTCCAGAAACGCCGTAGCTTCCGCTAGATACGGTCCCTTGTTCAGCATCACGCATTCTGCCCGCTGTCCCATGGCAGCGTCAGTGGTTTCGGCGCGGCTGGGAGCGCCATCTTTGACCATGTTGTCGAGGACTTGCGTCGCCCAGACGACAGGCACACGTGCGGCTTCACAAAGCCATAGAATTTCTTCCTGGACCTCCGAAAGCCGTTCCAGTCCGATCTCGACCGCCAAATCACCCCGGGCAATCATTACGGCGACCGGCAGCCGGCCTCCAGCGTGCACGATGAGGTGGGGCAAATTGCGCACGGCAAGCGGCGTTTCGATCTTCAGCATGAGGGCCGGCATGGGCTTGCCTGCACGGCGGCGGATGACTTCGCCTGCAAGTCGCTGCACGTCTTCGGGGGTCTGCACGAAAGAATAGCCAATGATGTCGGCATGTTCTGCTACGATATCAAGATCAGTGATGTCCTGTTCCGTCAGGGCTGGCAGATCAAGTTCGGCACCGGGCAGATTGATCCCTTTCTCCGGCTTCAGTCGTTCGCCTTTTTCGCGCGCATGAAAGACTTCGAGCACAGCGCGGTTATCCGAGACCGACAACACGTGTGCGCCGATCTTGCCGTCGTTGATCCAAACCTTCGAGGCTGGCAACAGATAGTTTAGAAGCGTAGCTGGCGAAAGCGTTGCTTCAATCATGTCGCTTTTTTCCCGGAACGACGCGGTCAGTGCAAACCGATCACCCTTGCGGAGGCGGGTCTTTTCATCTGTGCTGACGGCATCGATCCGGAACTTGGGACCTCCGAGGTCCATCGCGATCCGAACGTCGCGATTGAGCTTCTTTGCTTCGTTGCGGACGTGCCCGATCATCGACAACCACAGTGTCGGATTGTCATGGGCGCAATTGATGCGGGCGCAATCCGCACCATTTGCGATCAGCTTGTTCACCAGACCGGGGTCAAATGCGGCTTCTGTGGGGAGTGTCACCATGATGCGCGTCGCAGGGCCGGCAGGATCGCGGCCGAAGATCTCTATCTTCCGTTGTTCGAGAGTAGCGCGACCGTTCATAACTGTCGCGGGATCGGGGTAGGAATTATCAATCGTGCCGGCAATGCGTGCCAATGACGCCAGGACAGTATCAATCGCCGGCAGCACACGTCCTTCGCTTCGCCCGAGAGAAGATAGGCCAAGCGATGAGAGGGCCTGCTGCATGTGCCTCAGATCGTAACTGCGCAACGCAAGGTAGTGAGCCAGGTTGGCGGCGTCATCAATGAAATTATCATTCACAATGGCCGGACGCCATGCATCCATCCTGATCTGGGCTTGGATGATGATCTGCTCACGCACAGCCATCAGTTCGCTTTTCAGACGGACGGCAGTTTTGCGGTGGTCAAACGATGACACGGCGGGTTCAACGGTCATGGTAATGAGGCTGTCGTCCTCCCATGAACTTTGTGTGACGGTGGCGTCAACCGATTGTCGCAGGGGTGTCCTCGCGCCGGGCGCTCATCTGGTGGCCTTGCCACTCGAAGTCCTTGCCGGTGAGGCCTGCAATCCAGATAACTGGAATCAAAATATCGCGTGTGATGATGGCGAATGGCGTTCGTGCACTGAAATGCCAACCTATCCAGCGGCAAAGAGCAACTTCACTCCCGAACCAGAGGGCCGCCATGATGATCACTCCGACGAGCGGGTTGGTGCCGATGGCCCAGCAACCGAGAGCGGCCGCCAGCAAGGGGAACGTGTTCCCGGCTAGAACTTCCGGATAATACCAGATAGGGAAGGTTGCGTGTCGGAGCTTGGCCCATCGCACCTGCCGGCTCCAGAGCTGCCTGAAACTCCGGGTGCCCAGCGGTTGGCTGAAGGGCAGGTGTGAAAGCCTCACGTGATATCCCGCCCGCCGCAGGACACGCGTAGCTGCGGCATCCTCTGCCGGTTCGACGGCCAATGCTGCAATTCCACCGAGAGGATCGAGAACTGACTTGCGGAACATCAGGTTCTTGCCTTGGGCGAAGGCACAGCCCAATTCGTCGGCGATCAGCTGCCAGCGCGCCTGATGCGTGTTGAGGAAGGCGCACTCGACAATCGCCCAGTAGTTGCCTGGAGAAGCGCCGACCGGTGGAGATGAGACCATGCCGCAGCCTTCATCCCATGCGTCCAGCATCTGATCCACGTAATCAGGCGGAAGCAACACGTTGGAATCAATAAGCGCCACGAAATCGTGCGTCGCCACATGCCAGCCCTTGACACAATTGTTGAGTTTCGGATTCGCGCTTATGTGCGCGGTGCCAATCAGCAGGCGGGCATTACTTTCGGGATGCCGGGCCAGCAGCTGCCGCACGACCGGCACGGCTGGATCGCTTTCATGAGCGGCGCAGAACAGAATTTCGGTATTTTTCCACGTCAATGTGAAGGTGGTTTCGAGGGTTTCGTATAAATAGGCGTCGGCCTGTGACACGGGCCGGATGATCGTAACAGATGGTAAGCCTACCAGCGGCACTTCGGTGGCTATGCGACGATGTCGTGCTGCTCGGCGCGCTACAATGACAAGCGATGCGAGATGAATTGTCAGGGCTATAGCTGCAAAGGTCAGCAACATTGATCCGTCGTCAGGTTGTGTCTCTTCTGTGACAAGAGTTCAGACAGTCTTATGTCAGCTGCGTGACGACCAGGTTGCGCCGAATGTTCGTAGCAATGCAAACTGAGGCCTATCTAACACTACTTTGACAGATTTGTAGTGGTGAGTTTACGCCTGCAGTGCGGACATCTCAGCGGATGCGGATGCGGGTGAGCGAGGGCGGCGAGGATTGCCTGCCTGACGGCGGGAAGGCTTGGTTGCGGCGGCCCTGCGTTTCTTTTTTCCCCCTCTGACCTGTTTGAGGCGGCGTGATTGCAAGAACGCGAAGGCGATCATGGTCATCAAAGCGTGGCGATGGAGGCCAGTCCATGAGCGCCCTTCGAAGTGGTCAAGTCCAAGCTCTTCGTTGAGCTGCTGATGCGCCTGCTCGCAGACCCAGCGCGCCTTGACGGTGCCCGCGAGCTCCTCAAGCGCGGACGATTTCCGATGCGGCAGCCAGTGGGACATGACCTTGACGACGTGTGCCCTGTAAAGCGCCTCAACATCTTTGACTGACTTTCCAAGACCGAGCAGCGCTGCGATTATGGCACCTGTAGAGGTTCCATACATAAGATCGAACTTATCGCTGACCGGACAGCCGATGATCCCCTCAATTCCTTGAGTGCGCCAAGTGTGTAGAATCCCTTTGCGCCCCCGCCGTCGAGAGCCAGAACTCGGCAAACATTGTTATCCTTCGGATCGTTCATTTCCGATTTCTTCAGCTTCTACACACTTTGAGCCTCAAACGTGTCCGTACATCGGACTACCAAAATACCGACCTATCGGATACAGACCTACTGCAGCTAGTCAGCGCTAAGCTCCTTCCAGACGCAGACACCTTCCGGCGCACAGTCCTCTCGTCAGATGTGGGCAGTCCAGCTTGGCCTTCGAATCAGGTGATCATATCCCTTACCAATTCGCCCTGGCTGACGCGCATTCCCCGATTGGAAGCGAACAGGGCGATAATGTTGGCGGAAAGTGTCCGATCACACTTGGTCGCTACGCCCCCGCCCGTCCGGTCGTCTCACCCTACAGGCCGCCATAGTGCCGCTTTCTGGAGCGCCTTTTCGAAGTACTCCAAAACTGGTGCAAACCGCCCCACCGCCCAAAAGGAAAAGGCCCGCGATCCACTTGAGATCACGGGCTTTTTTTGGTTGCGGGAGCCAGATTTGAACTGACGACCTTCAGGTTATGAGTGTGGATTGTTTTCCTGTTTGTTAATGTAAAGCGCTGTTTTTTCTTGTTATTTCAATGGCGCCCGGTTGTCAGATTCTGCAGTAGGCATTATGTTTTTGCATCATCCACGCTGCAATTCTGGTGCAAAATCATGCCGAGCCTCAAACTCACAGGGACCTTCCTGAAATCCGCCGAGCGGTCTGCCACTGGCACCGTCCG
>JANLTS010000170.1:0-1894 GCA_031363045.1 Hyphomicrobiales bacterium | reverse complement strand
CCGATGGGTTCGAGCAGGCGCCTGCGATTGAACCAGTCGACCCATTCCAGTGTTGCGAACTCGACGGCTTCGAATGACCGCCAGGGCCCTCGCCTGTGAATCACTTCTGCTTTGTAGAGTCCGTTGATGGTTTCGGCGAGGGCGTTGTCATAGCTGTCTCCAACGCTGCCAACCGAGGGCTCGATGCCAGCCTCGGCCAGGCGTTCGGTGTACTTGATCGATAGGTATTGGCTGCCGCGGTCACTGTGGTGAATGAGGCTGTTGTTGACGGGCCGCCTGTCATGGATGGCCTGCTCCAAAGCATCGAGCACAAAGCCGGCATGGGCGGTGCGGCTGACCCGCCAGCCGACGATGTAGCGGGCATAGACGTCGATGACGAAAGCAACATAGACGAAGCCCGCCCATGTCGAGACGTAAGTGAAGTCTGACACCCACAGCCGGTTGGGGGCTTGTGCATGGAACTGGCGGTTGACGTGGTCGAGCGGGCACGGCACTGCCTTGTCCTGAACCGTCGTGCGCAAGGGCTTGCCACGGATAACGCCTTGTAATCCCATGTCTTGCATCAATCTCTCCACCGTGCAGCGGGCGACATCAAGGCTCTCGCGCCTGAGTTGCCGCCAGACTTTGCGTACGCCATAGACCTCGAAGTTCTCCGTGAAGACACGGGCGATCTCGGGCTTCAAGGCAAGGTCCCGCTTGGCCCGATCCGAAAGCTTCTCCGGATCAGCCCGCTTGGCAACATGGTCGCGATAGGTGGAAGGGGCGATCGGCAAAACCTTGCAGATCGGCTCGACCCCATGGGACCCACGATGATCGTCAATGAAGCTGATCATCTCTTGAACGGGCGGTCGAGCTCCGCCTGGGCAAAATACGCGGATGCTTTCCGCAGAATCTCGTTGGCCTGGCGAAGTTCTCGAACTTCCCGTTCCAGCGCCTTCATCTTCTCGGCCATGTCCGTCGTCACACCGGCGCGCTTGCCGCTGTCGACCTCCGTCTTCCGCACCCACTCGAAAAGCGTCTGCGGAACGCAGCCGATCTTCCCTGCGACCGATACAATCGCCGCCCACCGTGACGGGTGATCGCCTTCATGGTCCAAAACCATCCGCACCGCGCGGGCACGGACCTCAGTTGAAAACTTGTTCGTTGTCTTGCTCATAGCGGCTCCACCTTCTCAGGAGTTGGAGCCTCCGGCAATCCAGTGGCATATAGGCATTTTCCGGCTTTACATGATCCGGTGCATGACGCAAGAATCGCTACATGCAACAGCACCATGCCATGGCGCGCCGGGGAGTTTGCAGGTGACGGTCATCAACTGTGACATGGGCGAGGCCTTTGGCCTCTACAGGATGGGCGACGATCGTGGATTGATGCCGCTGATCGACGTTGCCAATGTGGCCTGCGGTTTCCACGCCTCGGACTTCAATCACATGCGCTCGACGGTGCAATTGGCGAAACTGCACGGCGTCAAGGTGGGTGCCCACCCCTCGCTGCCCGACCTCCAGGGTTTCGGCCGCCGCGAGATGAATATCTCGCGCGGCGAGTTGACAAACTGCATCATCTATCAGGTGGGAGCGTTGAAAGGCTTTCTCGAGGCCGAGGACATGATCCTCAACCACATCAAGCCACACGGCTCGCTCTATGGCATGGCGGCGCGCATGGAAGAGATGGCCCATGCCGTTTGTGATGCCGCCGATGTCTTCAAGGTGCCGCTGATGGGCATGATCAACACTTTCCATGAGACGGTCTACACGGCGCGCGGCCACCGTTTCATCGCCGAATTCTACGCCGATCTCGATTACCGCGACGTCATGCTGCTGGTGGGCTTCACCGGGCAGATCTCGCTAGGACACGCGGCGTTCCTGGCCATCGGCGCCTACACCGAGGCACTGCTGCA
>JANLTS010000167.1:0-2089 GCA_031363045.1 Hyphomicrobiales bacterium | reverse complement strand
GCCCAGCGCCAACCGCTTTCGAGCCCCGTGTTCAGAGCCGATTATCCCATTTTTCACGACCAAAGGAAATCTGACCATGAACCAAACCCGCCTCGGCTCCCTGATAGAAGCCTGGATCAACGTCGCCATCGGCTTCGCCATCAACTTCTGCGCCAACCTGCTCATCCTGCCCCTGATCGGCTTTCACATCAGCGTCGGCCAGAACCTTTTCATCGGCGTGCTCTACACCATCATCTCGGTCGCCCGCAGCTACGTCATCAGGCGATGGTTCAACGCCCGCCTGCACCAGGCTGCCCAGCGCTTGGCCGCGAGGGCAGTGCCATGAGGAGCAAGAAATGAGCTATTTGAGCCTAGTTCTCAGAGACACCGCAGACAACGGCTTGGTGTTCTGGTGCCCCGGCTGCCACATGGCGCACCGGATCCAGCATGGCGCTGGCAGCGGTCCTCGCTGGACATGGAATGGCAACGTGCGCGAGCCAACTTTCTCGCCTTCCATCAACGTGGTCTATGACCACCTCAGTGAGGCCAGCCGCGCGAGGAACGCGGAATTCAAGGCCGCGCACGGCCGCTACATGACGAAAGAAGAGCTGCCCTATGATCTGCACCACGTTTGCCATTCGTTTGTGACCGATGGCCGGATCCAGTTTCTAGGCGACTGCACCCACGCATTGGCAGGCCAGACGGTAGACCTGCCGCCCTTCGAGCATAGTTAGGAATGACTGCCTTCACCATCGCCGTTCAAGACGAGCAGGTCAAAGGCGCCCTGCAAGCGCTGATCAAGCGCCTCAATACCAGGGAAATGGATGCCATGCTGCTGACCATCGGCGCAGGCATCATTGAGCGAACCAATCGCCGCTTCGAAACCAGCACCGGGCCAGACGGCGTGCCCTGGAAGCAACTTAGCGCCACCAGCGTGGACATGCTGACCCGCCGCCTGAGCAGCCAGAAGAGCAAGGTCACGAAAAGCGGCAGCCTGAACAAGGCAGGCCGCACGGCCTTGGCGGGAAAGAAGCTGCTGATCAATTCAAATGACCTGCGCCGCCAGTTTGTAGCCATCGCAGCAGGCAACACCTTGACGGTGGCCAACACGATGGCTTACGCCGCAATCCACCAATTCGGTGGCACCACCGGCACGAAGAGTTGGATCCCCGGCAAGCAGATCCCCGCCCGCCCGTTCCTGCCCGTCAAACCCGACGGCTCAATTTATCCAGGCGAGCAAGCCGAAATCCTGAAGGCCTTGAACGAGTATCTGAGCGCCGGGCTTTGATAGAATTGGGTTGTGTAGAGAAGCTTTGAATGGCGTAAGCGAAGCCCGGATCTTGCCGGAGATGTCAGGGGTGCCAGCCTGGGTCTACACACTCCACCCGCAAATGCATTCCAACTATATTGGCTCCGGCATGAGCTCATTGCCCTGGACACCCCGAAGTTGCAGCGGTTGCCTGCACTTTGGCGGCTGGGCTCCGATTCGAGTTGGCAACGAAATCCGCCACGACGTGCACGGCATCTGCAATAACCCCAAGCTCAGCAGAACGATCTCAGTGCCCGCCGATGGCTGCGCGTTCTGGGTAAACAAGCCCATCAACCAAGCCGACTAGCCACTTTCGCCACACGAAAGCTATTTTCTAGGCCCTGTCCCAAAATGGCCCGGTAAGTCCCCCCAAATCCCGAAATATCTCATCGGAACGCCTTTGAATATCTCACTCGGGTTCAGTCAGCCGCCAGATTCAGGCGCTGGAGGATGACGTGGGCGCATCCCTCTTCCTGCGCCACACGCGCGCGGTGGAGCTCACCAGTGCCGGCGCGCTGCTCTTGGTGGCGGCATCACGCGCCTTGCCGCAGATCGACGCCGCCGTGCGGCAGATTCGCCAAAGCGTGGGGCGAAAAAGCGTGTCGATCACGACTTTTGCTTCGTTTGCGTCGATGTGGCTGATTCCGCGCATGGAGGTTTTTCAGCGCGACAACCCGGACATCGACATCCGCATTGATGCCAGCGACGTCTCGGTGGACATGGACGTGGCCGACATCGACCTGGCCATCCGCTACGGCCCCGCCAGCAACATGCCGCCCCATGCGGTTCGGCTGTTTGGCG
>JANLTS010000388.1:0-8889 GCA_031363045.1 Hyphomicrobiales bacterium | reverse complement strand
CATCGTCGGACCAGCGCCGCCGCCGGCCCATATCAACAACCTCAAGACGGCTCACCAAGTGACTGTCCTTATAGATAGCAATAAGGACAGTCAGCTACAGCCAGCAAAATTCCGCAAGGCGGCCCTCACCGGATGCGTACGTTCTATATCTACGACCTGGCCGTTGATGCGCAATACCGGCGCATTGGCGTAGCAACCGGACTCATCATGGCACTGAAGCCCATCGCTGCCGCGCGCGGCGCTAAGATCATATTCATTCAGGCGGACCACGCCGACGAAGCACCCATCGCGCTTTATAGCAAGCTGGGCACCCGCGAGGACGTGCTGCACTTCGATATTGAGACGGAGTGATGGCTGGGATGTGAATGGAATTCCGTCTTGACACGATGCTCATGAGCCCTCGCCCACACCGGTAAAGGGTTGGGGCGATTAGCGCCTCGACTCGCGGACCCCCACCCTAGCCCTCCCCACAAGGGGGAGGGAACTTGAGTAATTTGTGAATTGCGGTGGTGGTGGGTGAACACACTTAATGCACACCTCAACTCCACCCGCGCGCCCGGCCGTCGGCGACCATCTCGACCGCCATCGCCTTCACGACGGCAAATGCCTGCTCCAGCGCCTGCGTGTTCCTTGAACGCAGCACCAGATTGGTGGCGAAACCGTCTGCTGCCTGGAAGGGGTAGGAGCCGATGACCACGGCGGGATAGGTCTTTTGAATCTCGCCCAGAGGCTTGGCCACATCGCCCTCGCCCCCCAAAAATTCAATGCTGCGCGATTGCATGGGGACGCCTTTGGTGAGACGCGTGGCGACGTCCTCCATCATCGCATTCATGATTCTTGGTACGCCGGCCATGACGAAGACATTGCCCATCTGGAAGCCCGGCGCCTTCGACACCGGATTGTCGATCAGGCTGGCGCCGACCGGAATGCGCGCCATGCGCAGGCGGGCCTCATTGGGCTCACGGCCGATTTCCTTGAAATAGCTGAGGAGGATCTCGACCGCCTTCGGGTCGTGATCAATCACCACGCCAAAGGCTTTGGCGATGGCATCGGCCGTGATGTCGTCATGCGTCGGGCCGATGCCACCGGTGGTGAAGACGTAAGTGTAGCGGCTTCGCAGCGCATTCACCGCCGCGACGATTTCGTCTTCGACGTCGGAGACGACGCGGGCCTCTTTGAGATCGATGCCGAGTGCGGTCAGATAATCGGCCAGAAACCCGAGGTTCTTATCCTTGGTGCGGCCTGAGAGGATTTCATCACCGATCAACAGAACGGCGGCAGTCGGCTGAGAAATGGTCATAGAGTGGGCCCTTGTTTGCATTTGACCACTGCCACCGCGGCAGAACCCTGTCAAAGCGGTATTGCAAACCCTTGCGGGCATGCCGGTTGGTGATTATTTGACGTTGATGACATTCCGCGCAAAGCAGCCTTGAGCCTTCCCGGCTTTGCTGTAAGCTTGGGCAAATAACAATTCCTGCCGTCCGGGCGAACCCGGTACTGGACACCTGAATGAATTACGTAACCGCCGACGAAACCGTTTCACCGCGCTCAACCAAGATCAAGCTGCATGGGCCTGATGATTTCACCGCCATGCGCAAGGCCGGGCGGCTGACTGCCGAGGCTCTCGATCTGCTGACCCCGCATGTGAAGCCCGGCGTGACGACGGATGAACTTGACCGCATGATCGTCGAGTTCGCCCGCGACCACCATGCCGTTCCCGCTCCGCTCAATTATCGCGGCTACCCGAAGGCGATCTGCACCTCCATCAACCATGTCGTCTGCCACGGCATTCCCAATGACAAGCCGCTGCGCGACGGAGAAATCGTCAACATCGACGTGACGCTGATCGTCGATGGCTGGCATGGCGATTCAAGCCGCATGTATAATATTGGCGAGGTCAACCGCAAGGCCGAGCGACTCGTCGAGGTGACCTATGAAAGCCTGATGCGCGGCATCGCCATGGTGAAACCCGGCGCTCATCTGGGCGACATTGGCTTTGCCATCCAGAGCTTCGCCGAAAGTGAACGCTGCTCGGTGGTGCGCGATTTCTGTGGCCACGGTCTTGGCCGGGTCTTTCACGATCATCCCAACGTGCTGCATTACGGCCGTATGGGCGAAGGCGTCCAATTGAAGGAGGGCATGTTCTTCACGATCGAACCGATGATCAATCTGGGGCGCCCGCATGTGAAGATCTTGAGCGACGGCTGGACGGCGGTGACCCGCGACCGCTCGCTCTCCGCCCAGTTCGAGCACACGGTGGGCGTGACTGAATCAGGCGTCGAGATTTTCACCCTGTCACCCAAGGGCTTTCACCATCCGCCCTACGCGGTGTGAGAAATGGCGGGCTTTGACGATGCCGGCATCAAGCCCCCGCAGCCGCATTTTCTGGGCCACCGCGACCGCCTGAAGGACCGCTTCGCCAATGGTGGGCCGGATGCCATGCCGGATTACGAGTTGCTGGAAATGGTGCTGTTCCGCGCCATCAGGCGCGGCGACACCAAACCACTCGCCAAGCAGCTGCTGGCCCGCTTCGGCACTTTTGCCGAGGTGCTGAGTGCCGAGCCCGAACGCCTGATGGAGGTGAAGGGTGTTGGCGAGGCGGTGGCGACGGAATTGAAAATCGTCCACGCCGCCGCCATTCGATTGATGCGCGGACAGGTCATCAACCGGCCGGTGCTGGCGACCTGGAACGCGCTTCTCGAATATATCCGCGCCGCCATGGCCTTCAACGACATCGAGCAATTCCGCATCCTGTTTCTCGATAAAAAGAACCAGCTGATCGCCGATGAAGTGCAGCAGGAAGGTACCGTCGATCATACGCCGGTCTATCCGCGTGAGGTTATCAAGCGGGCACTCGAACTTGCCGCCTCGGCCATTGTCGCTGTCCACAACCACCCGTCAGGCGATCCCACGCCCTCAATGGCTGATATCGACATGACCAAGAAGATTGTCGATGCCGGACAAAGGCTGGGTGTTGCTGTGCATGATCATGTGATCGTCGGCCGCAAGGGACACTTCAGTTTCCGCGCCAACGGGTTGATGTCATAGCCTTGAGTGCCTCTGGCGTATCGATGTCGGTCAGCACCGCATCATCCGGCATCGCCACCTCGACCAGATCATCCGTCAACTGATCAAACAATGCGCGTGCACCCTTGTCGCCGGTGAGCGACTTGAGGGTTTCGAAATGCTGGCGGCCCCACAACACCGGATTGCCGCGCTGACCATTGTAGACAGGAACACAGATCGAGCGATGCTCCGCGGGATTGAAGGCGGCGATGAGCTTGCCGATGATTTCGGCATCGACCAGCGGCATGTCGCCGAGTGCCACCAGCACCGCATCGGCATCGGCGGGCACCGCCTCCAGGCCAACTTTGAGCGATGTCGAGAGGCCGTTTGCGAAATCCGGATTGTGGATGAGACTGACCGCCTGACCGCCGAGAGCGGATTTGATCAGCGGCGCGTCACGCCCGGTGACGACGAACACCTGGTCGACGGCGGGGTGGATGGCACTGACGGTGCGGGCAATCATCGGGCGGCCCCGTACATCGGCCAGCAGCTTGTTGTTAACCATCCGCGACGATTGACCCGCCGCCATCACCACGGCCACAACGCGCGGCGCGCGCTGAACTTTTGCTTTGCCCTCACGCGGCGTGGGCCGCGTCGGGATTTCCGCCAGCAGGCCCCCTGCTCCCATGTCCATGATGTCTGTGCTGGTGATGGCGATGCCGGCCATGACGCGGGCCAGCACCCAGTCGAAGCCATTGAGCTTGGGCGAGCGCGCGCAAGAGGGAACACCGATGACGGCGGCATCGCCCAGCTTGCCGAACATCATGAGATTGCCGGGATCAACCGGCATGCCGAGGTGAATTACGTCTCCACCCGCCCGTTCGACCGCCGCAGGAACGACGTCGCCACGGTCAACAATGGCTGAGGCGCCGAAGATCAGGATCGGATCGCAGGCCTTGGTTTTCAGTTCGGCAATGGCGGCGGCAACCTCGAAGATGTCATGACCACTTATCCGTACCTCAGACAATATTCCGTCGAGCGCCGTGATGCGTTCGCGCATCGCCTCCTCCGACTTGAGAATGATACTCGGCTTGGTCTGCGGCAGCTGCGTGATGATGAGGCCACAGCGCTTGCCCTTGAAGGCCTCCACCCGCACCAACGGCTGCTCGCCAATGATCGCCAGTGCCTGATCGAGCACGGCGCGCGGCACGGCAAAGGGGATGACCTTGACGGTGGCCACCATCTCACGCCGCTCGACGATGGCGAAGGGCGCAACGGTGGCAAGCGTCAGGCTCTCATGCAGCCGGTTCAGCGCCCGGACGCGGTCCGTATCGATGATGGCGAGGCCACGCGTCGCCGCATGGAGATTGGCGCGGCCGGTGAAAGGCGCCTGAGCAATCGTTCCTTCTGCTCCGATGACGCGGGCAATGGCGGCAGCGGCCTTGTCCTCCGGCACATCATTGGCGGACAATCTGGCAGCGAACACCGTTGAGACGCCTGAAGTTGTCAGCACACGGATGTCTTCGGCGGAGAGCACGCGGCCTTTCTTGAACAGGCCCTCGGCATGCTTCACCGAATGCGCCAGTATGGCGCCTTCTGCCTCGGCAACCGGCATTTGCCCGAAGTTCATGCGTGGTCGCCCAGCCGCAGGGCACGCGTCATCTCGGCCATGATCGACACGGCGATCTCCGGTGCCCCTTTGGCACCGATGCTGAGTCCAATGGGGCCGTGGATGCGGGCAATTTGTACTTCGCTGAAGCCAGCATCCCTCAGGCGCTGGCCGCGTGACTCTTGGGTTTTCTTCGACCCCAACGCGCCGATGTAGAAAACATCGGATTTCAGCGCCGCGAACAAGGCCGGATCGTCGATCTTCGGATCATGGGTGAGCGCGATCATCGCGGTGCGCGGGTCAAGTCCGATGTGTGGAATGATTTCGTCGGGCCATTCGGCGTGAAGCGCGATGCCGGGAAAGCGCGCGCCAGTGGCGAAGGCACCGCGCGGATCGATCACTGTAATGTCATAGCCGAGTTGCTGTGCCATCGGGATGACGCTTTGCGCGATGTGGACAGCGCCGATAATGACGAGCCGCAATGGCGGATTGTGGATGTTGACGAACTGCCCGTCGTGACTACCCGATTGGTCGAAGCGGAAGGCCTCGTCCAATTTGTCCGCCAACGGATCATTCTGTGCCTGCGCACGCGGCACCAGCCGCTGTTCGCCAGTGCCGAGATCGGTAATGAGGGCAACCGCCTGGCGACCCTTGCGCGCGGCGAGCAGCGCCTCAAGAAGCGTTCGCTTCAATTTATGGGCTCCACATAGACGCCGATCTTGCCGCCGCAGGCGAGGCCAACTTTCCAGGCGGTTTCATCCGCCACGCCAAACTGCAAAAGCTTCGGGGTGCCTGTGCCGATGATATCGACGGCTTCGCTAACAACGGCGCCTTCGACACAACCACCCGACACCGAGCCGATGAAGTTTCCCTCCGCATCGATGACCAACTGGCTGCCGATCGGCTGCGGCGCCGAGCCCCAGGTTTCAACCACCGTGGCAATGGCCAGCTTGCGGCCCTGATCAAGCCACTGGACGGCGGTTTCGAGAATGCTGTGATCGGATGCGGCCATGTGGGGCCTCCTGCTAGTTTGCGTGTTTCATCCACTGCCTGGGATCATGCGCCGTGGACGGTGGCCCGGCAAGGGCCGCCGCGAGATCGCGAAGTGAGTCGAGCGAATGCACCGGGCGGAATTCATCAACATGCGGCATCATGGCGCGAATGCCCGAGGCCAAGGCCTTGAAGCCATCATAACGCAGCAGCGGGTTGAGCCAGATGACGCGCTTGGTCTGGCGGTGCAGGCGCTCCATCTCATGTTCGAGCGTGGAGGTATCCTCACGGTCAAGGCCGTCAGTCATCAGCAGGACGTGTGCGCCTTGGGTGACAACGCGCCGCGCCCATTTGTAATTGAATTCCTTGAGCGACGTGCCGATGCGCGTGCCGCCTGACCAATCCTTCACCGCACCCGAGACCTTGGCCATCGCCTCGTCGATATCGCGGCGCTTCAACTCGCGCGTGATGTTGGTGAGCCTTGTGCCGAACAGAAAAACGCTGACGCGGTCGCGGTCATTGCTCAGCGCATGCAGGAAATGCAGGAACATGCGGGAGTAATTTGAGCATGATCCGGAGATATCGCAGAGTACGACAAGCGGCGGCTCATGCCATTGCTTCTCGCGGCGTTCGAGTGCGATGAAATGCCCCCCTGCCCGCAACGAACCTTTGAGCGTACGGCGCATGTCGATGGTGGGGCCGTTGAGCGCCCGCTGATAACGCCTGGTCATCACTTCCGTGCGATGCAGCCGGAGGCGGGCAATGGTGGCCTTGGCCTGCGCCTGTTCGGCCACCGACATCTGCTCGAAATCCTTGGCGCGGAGCACTTCATCGGCCGATGCAGTGAACGTGGCATCGACCTCGATGTCATCCTTTTTCTGGCGCTGCTGGCTAGGGGCGTCGTTCTGATCGAACATTGCTTCAGCGAGGCGGCGGAAGCCTGCCTGCTTGGCCTTCTCGCCAGCATCACGCGCAATCTGGTGAAAGAACAGCTTCATCAACTGCTCCAGCATCTTGGGCTTCTTCCAGAACACGTGGAAGGCCTGGTCGAAGACCTCGCGCTGGTCGCGGCGTTTGACGAAAACCGCATGCAGTGTCCAGTAGAAATCATCACGCGTCCGGAGCGAGCCCGACATCGCCGCATCGAGTGCGTCGATAACGGCACCGGGGCCAACGGGGATTCCAGTTTCGCGCAGCACCCGGGCGAAATGCATGATATTCTCGGCCAGCCTGCCTGACAGCGGCGGCTGGTTCTGGTTGGCGGGGCTAAGCATCTCTTCCGGCCGAACGTGTGGTAAGAGCCCTCATCCGGCCTTCGGCCACCTTCTCCCATGGCTGCGCCACGGGCGAAGGCGCTGGAGGAGATGGGCCTTCTCCCGCCGCAGGTGGGAGAAGGTGCCCGACAGGGCGGATGAGGGCTCTTTCCACAAGCGTGCCCTTAAACACTTCCCATCGTCCGGATTTCATCCTTGATCTGGTCGAGGATGCGTTTGGCTTCGGTGCCTTGCATGCGCGAAATGTCGTCCTGATACTTCAAGAGTACGCCCAGCGTATCGTTGACCATCTGGGGATCAAGGGTAAGCGAATCAAGCTCATGCAGTGCGGTCACCCAATCGAGCGTTTCGGCGACACCGGGCGCCTTGTAGAGTTCGCCGCCGCGCAGCGCCTGTACGAATAGCACGACCTCCCTGGCCAGCGCGGCGGAAGCCTTGGGGCGCCGCGATTTGACGATCTCGAGTTCGCGCTTGGCATCGGGATAGCCGACCCAATGATAGAGGCAGCGGCGCTTCAGTGCGTCGTGAACCTCGCGCGTGCGGTTCGACGTGATGATGACGATCGGTGGTTCCGCCGCCTTGATGGTTCCAAGCTCCGGAATGGTGACCTGGAAATCCGACAGCACTTCCAGCAGGAAGGCCTCGAAGGCTTCATCAGTCCGGTCAAGTTCATCGATCAGCAGTACCGGCGCCTGGCCCATCGGCGCTTCGAGCGCCTGCAGCAGCGCCCGCTTGATGAGAAAACGCTCGGCGAAAATATCCTGCCCCAACCGAGTGCGGTCGAGTTCACCAGCAGCTTCAGCGAGCCGGATTTCGATCATCTGGGCGGAATAATTCCACTCATAGACGGCGGAATTGATATCGAGGCCTTCATAGCACTGCAACCGGATGAGCTTTCTCCCCAGCGCCTCGGCCAGCACCTTGGCAATCTCGGTCTTGCCGACCCCCGCCTCGCCCTCGAGGAACAGTGGCCTGCCCATCTTCAGGGACAGGAACACCACGGTGGCGAGGTCGCGTCCGGCGATGTAGCCGGTGGAACGCAGCAAGCTGACGGTGGCATCGATGGAGGCGGGAATCTGGGTCATCAGTTACCTGTACGAAAAACCGAACCCGCGAGATTGCGCCCGCGGGTTCAAATTGCAATGCGCGAGAAAGACTATTTCGCCGCTTCCACGGCCCGCTTCGCCATGACGCCGATCAAATGCGCCCGGTAATCGGCCGAGGCATGCATGTCGCTGTTGAGGTTCTTGGACTTGACCGCGATGCCATCCAGCGCCTTGGCCGAGAAGTTTTTGGCGAGTGCCGCTTCCATTTCCGGAATGCGGAAGACCCCGGCTCCAGCACCCGTCACCGCGACGCGCACCGAGCCATCTCCCATCTGCGCCACGAAGACGCCGACCATGGCATAGAGCGAGGCCGGATTCGGGAACTTGGCGTAGCCGGATTTCTTCGGCAGCGGGAACTCGATTGCCGTGACCACTTCCGTGTCCTTCAGGGCTGTCGAGAACATGCCGGTGAAGAACTTGTCGGCGGCGAGCTTACGATCCGACGTGTGGATGGTGGCGCCCAGGCCTAAGCAGGCAGAGGGATAATCCGCCGCCGGATCGTTGTTGGCCACTGAGCCGCCAATCGTGCCCTTGTGGCGGACATGCGGATCGCCGATGCCGCCGGCGAGCTTCGCCAGTCCTGGAATCGCCTTCTTCAGGTCCTTGCTGCTGGCCACATCGGCATGCGTGGTGCCCGCCTTGATGACCACCGACTTCGCACCGGCTTTCACACCGCTGTTATCAAGTCCCGACAGATCCACGATATCGGTTGGCGAGGCCAGCCCTTGCTTCATGGTGGGAAGCAAGGTCATGCCGCCTGACATGAACTTCCCATCCTTGGCCTTCTTCATCGCCTTTACGGCATCACCGGTCTTGGACGGGCGAACGTAGTTGAAGTTTTCCATTGTGATTTCCTCCCCGCGCCTATTCCGCAGCCTTCTTCATGGGTTGCATGGCTTTCCAC
>JANLTS010000160.1:0-5795 GCA_031363045.1 Hyphomicrobiales bacterium | reverse complement strand
GACGACGCGGTCCGCCATTGCAAAGGCCTCGGATTGCGAATGCGTGACATAGACGAAGGTGATGCCAAGCTCGCGTTGCAGTTTCGTCAATACGCCTTGCATGCGGATGACCAGATGCGCGTCGAGGGCAGAGAGCGGCTCATCGAGCAGCAGGATTTTCGGCTCCGTCACCAACGCCCGCGCCAGCGCCACGCGCTGGCGCTGGCCACCTGACAGCGAGTTGACATCGCGCTCGGCGAATTCACCAATTCCCAGACGCTCGAGCCAGTCCACCGCCTTCTTCCGCCGCGCCGCCGCATCGAGCCCGCGCATCTTGAGGCCGAACTCGACATTCTCGCGGGCATTGAGGAACGGGAACAGTGCCAGCGATTGCCACACCATCGGCGTGTCGCGCTCATGCGGCTTGACGCCCAGCAGCGATTTTCCGGCCAGCCGGATGTCGCCCTCGGTCGGTTCCTCCAACCCTGCCAGCATCCGCAGCGTCGTCGTCTTGCCGCAGCCCGATGGCCCCATGAAGGCCAGAAACTCACCCTCATGGATTTCAAAATTCATGCGCTTCACCGCCTCGAACTTGCCGAAGCGCTTCACCACCTGGTCGAAGACGACGAGCGGGCCAGCCATCAGGCGGACTCAGGCTTCGGGCTACGGCCCATGATGAGCACCTGTGCGATGACGACGAGGGTGATGGACACCATGAACACCGCGGTGCCGATGGCGTTGATCTGCGGATCGATGTTGCCGGTGAGAATTTCAAGGATCATCACCGGCACCGTCTTGTTGAGGCCGGAGACGAACCAGGCGACGGCGAATTCATCGAACGACACCGCAGCCGTAAGACACAGCGCGGCGATGATCGAAGGTTTTACAAAAGGAATCACCACAGTCTTCATCGTCACCCATTCGGATGCACCGAGATTCCAGGCGGCGGGCTCGAGATTGGGGTCCATCTGGTTCAACCGCAAGCGGATGACTGCCATGGCAAACGGCGCGCACAGTACGGTGTGGGCGATGATGATCGATACCATCATGCCCGATGCCTGGAACAGCGACAGCCAGCCCAATGTCGCCAGCGCGAAAATGATCAACGGTATGGTGGGCGGCAGCAGCGCCAACACCAGGAAAGCCTTCTTGCCGAAAAATTCATAGCGGTAGTCCGTATAGGCCGCCGAAAACCCGATGATGGTGGCGAGCACGGCAGCGCAACTCGAAACGATAATGCTGCGTAAGCCCGCATCCCAAACTTCCGGATTGCTGAACGCCTTGACATACCATTGCGTGGTGAAACTCCCCAGCGGGATGGTCGGAAACCGGTCGGAGTTGAACGAGAACACCAGGCTCGCGGCAATCGGCGCGAATATGAACACGAAGATCAGCGCCGTGTAAAACCGCAACACCCAACGCAACAGGCGGTCATCCCTCATGTTCGTTTCCTGTAGGCATAGCCAATGGCGGCAAAAGCCACCGTCAGCAGCGTGACAATCATCATGATGGCCACGACGGCGGCGCGCGGCCATTGCTGGCCGGATTTCGACGTGTCGATGATCATGATCGAAAGCGTCGGCGGTTTCGATCCGCCAAGATAATACGGCGCTACGAAATCACCGAACGACAGGATGAAACAGAACACCGCGGCAACGACGAGCCCGGTCTTGGCCAGTGGCACCACCACGGTGAAAACCGTGCGCAGCCGCCCGCAGCCGAGATTATGCGCCGCCTCCACCAGCCGCTTGTCGATATTGGCCAGCGAGAAGGTCTGCAGGATGATGGCCAACGGCAGGCACAGAGTCAAATAGCCAATCATCGTTCCCAACTTGGTATTGAGCATCGTATAGGGCCCGAGCCCGAGAAATGAGAACCCGGCGTTGATCACGCCTTGCTGCGCCAGGATCACCTGCCAGGCGAAAATGCGCACGAGATAACTTGTGAAAAACGGAATGATCAGGAAAAAGATCGCCCAGCGCCGCACATGGTCCTTCACCTTGAAAGCGAGGAAATAGCTGGCCGGAAACGCCGCAAGACAGGTGACGACGGTCGCCAGCAGTGCCAGCCACAGCGTCAGGAAATACGCATCCCAGAAAAAACCCCGGGTCAGCGTCTTCTCCCAGTTGCCGAACTGGAAGGCCCACTCCATGCGATAGTTCTTCACCAGGAAGAACGACATCGCCACCATGAACACCAGGGGTCCAACGAAGAACAACCCCTGCCAGACAATCATCGGCAGCCGCCAGGCGATGGCGTAGAGATCGGGTTTGGTGTTGTGTGGGGCCATCAGCTTGTGTTGCCACTCTTGGGCAGGCCCTCATCCGGCCTTCGGCCACCTTCTCCCACCTGCGGCGGGAGAAGGCACGACTCACATGAGCCTTCTCCCGTGGCATAGCCATGGGAGAAGGTGCCCGACAGGGCGGATGAGGGCTCTTCGCCGCGCAGCACGTGCTTACGATGCGTTCTTGTATTCCTGCCAGAAGTCGTTCCAGTCCTCGAGGCTCTGCTGCTTCGGGATGTCGCGGTAGTGGATGCGGCCTTCCTTGATGAGCGTGACCGGATCATTGGGAGCGCCATCGACCTGGCCGGTGCGTTGGGCTTCTTTCATGTCCTTGTCCTGCAGCGCCTTGCGTCCGCCCTTGGTGATGGCGAAGCCCGGGTACGCCGCCATGCGGGCAGACGTTGCCTGGCCGGCGGGTGACAGCATGTACTGGATGAATTTCTTGACGATATCAGCCTTGGCCGTGCCCTTGCCGATCGAATAGGACTCGGTCCACTGGATGCCACCTTCTTTCGGCACCACGGATTTCACCGGCGCGCCATCTTTCTCGAGAACCCCGGTGATCCAATCGCCGATGCCGGCCATGGCCATCATGTCGCCGTTCTTGAGACCATTGAACGTGCCGCCGTAATCGAAGTAGCCGCCAACTTGCGGGCGCAGACTCATGGTAGTTTCCTTGACTTTGCCCCAACCAGCTTCATCGAGGTCCCACAGCTTGGCACCATTGCCATTGGCCAGGCTCATCTGGCCCAGGCTCGGCAGGTGCCAGTCAAAATGGCCGACCTTGCCCTTGATCTCCGGCTTCCAATAGGCCTTGTAGCTCATCGCCTCTTCTTCCGAGATGGCGGTGGTGTTGTAGCTGACACCGAGGTGCCCGCAGCGCACCATCATCGAATACAGCTTGCCGTCCAGCCAGTGGCCGGGGAATTGCTTGAAGTCATCATAGAGCATGTCGTCGAAGGGATAGTCGGCGGCATTCATCTCCTCGATGAGGCCAGCCGAATTGAGTTGCTGCACGAACTCGGCGTCCGACAGGATGATGTCATAGGTTCCGGGCGGCGATTGCGCGATCAGGGCCAGCATGTTGTCGCCACCCGCATAGTACTTGGGCTTGAACTTCACATTGTTGGCGGCTTCGAACTCGCCCACCATGTCTGGCTCGCCATGGCCATACCAGGCCAACATGTTGATCTCGACAGCTTGCGCCCAGGCGCGGCTCACAAACGGCATGGCCAGCGTGGTCGAGGCAGCGGCGGCGCCATATTTCAGCACGTCGCGGCGGGTCGGCTTGGTGATCTTCGTCATCGCAGTCTCTCCCTGTTGCCGTCGGGCTTGCGGCGGGTTGGTCCCATTACCCTTACTCACCCACATGGCATCATGTCTTGACGACGAAGTCCAGCGAGGCTGTTGAAAAACTAGTCCCGGAACAGCCATCCGGGAAATTTATGCTGTTAATGCATGCATGATGCCCGCTTATCGGGCGCGGTTTGCCTTCGGCACATCAGGCTCGGCCGCCTCATCCATCTGGGAAATGAGGGAATCGACCAGCATCAGGCCCGCATCCGAAAGCCGTTGATGCTTGTAGAACAGCCCGATGCGAATTGGCTCCAGCGCCGGAAAACCGTCGCGGGCAGAGAGCACCCGCATCTCCGGCAACAGCGTCTTGCGGGTCAGAGCCGTCACGCCAAGCCCGGAAGAAACCGCCCGCTGCAATCCGCCGATTTCCGGGTTGGTATAGGCGAAGCGCCAGTCACGGCCCTCGGCGCGCAAGGCGGCGGTCATCCGCCTGCGGTATTCACAGCCTTCGGGGTGGGTAACAAGCGGCACCGGATCAGCCTTGTGAATGTTCGAGCCTTTCGCCACAGCCCAGATCGGCCGTTCCCCCCACGAGCGCACCAGATAGGGGTTCTTGTCGCGGTTGAGCAGCGCCAGCGCGATATCAAGTTCATCGCCATGCAACCAGTCGAGCACCTGGCGCGACAGCCCACAGTGAATGGCCATGGTCACCTCGCCATGGTTTGCCGCGAATTCCGAGATCGCCTCCTGTAGGAAGGCCACCGAGAAATCGGTGGGCAGCCCGACGCGCAGCAACCCTTGCGCCGAGCGGCCCTTTAGTTTGGCCACCGCTTCATCATTGAGCCGCAGCAATTGCCGGGCATAGACGGCCAGCGCCTCGCCCTGCTCCGTCAATTTCAGTTCGCGGCCTTCGTGGGTGATAAGGGTTGCGCCCAGCAACTCCTCAAGCCGCTTCATTTGCAAGCTGATGGCGGGTTGCGTACGGCCCAAGGCCTCGCCAGCCCGTGTATAGCCGCCAAGATCGATCACGGTGATGAACGCCCGCAGCAGATCGGTCGGAAGGTTGATGGCTCGCAATTAACAATCCTCATCGGCACATCATCATTATAAATTTCATTTATCACAGCAAGGACCTATTTTGCGAACCCATGAACCGCCATGAATTTCGCAAGCTCTTCAAGACCGTGGGCCCCGCCGTCCTCCCCGTCATCCATGTTCTGGATAAACAGCAAGCCGAGCGCAACGTCCGTATCCTCATCGGCGAGGGCGCGGCGGGGTGTTTCCTCATCAACCATGATTTCGACGTCGAGCGCTTCCTGCCAATCGTCACCCATGTGCGCGAGAAGTTCTCGGCACTGTGGCTGGGCGTCAATTTCCTCGCCGTCACCGGCAAGGATGCATTCCCAATACTCGGCAACTTGCAGCGCGATGGCATTTCCGTCGATGGCTATTGGGCCGATGATGCGCGCATCGACGAGCGCCGCAAAGCCGATGACCAGATCGAGGCGCGTGATATCGCAGCAGCCCGCGCCGCCAGCGGTTGGCATGGACTTTACACCGGCGGCACCTGCTTCAAGAAGCAGCGTGAAGTAGCGCCAGAACACTATGAATACGCAGCGCGCCTCGCCACATCCTTCATGGACACGGTGTGCACATCCGGTGTCGCCACAGGTCATGCCGCCGATACCGCGAAGATCGGCACCTTCCGCCGAGGCCTCGGAGATCACGCCATGACGCTCGCCTCCGGCATCACGCCGGAGAATGCCCACCACTACATGGATCAGGTTGACGGCTTCATGGTGGCAACCGGCATCAATCCCGATGGCGACTTCTACAATATCTCAGCCCCAAAGCTTGCCCAACTCATCCGCCTCACCCGCGAACACGGAGCCCGCACATGACAAGCAGCACGCCTGACCGCGACAAGGGCCCGCGCGATGACCGCTGGTACCTCAACATCATGGCCCCCAACACCAAGGGTTCGAAATTCGCCTGGCTTGATCCGACTTCGATCTACATCAACGGCGAGGCTTTCCACGACTTGCTTGATGATTTGGTGGCCGATCTCGCTGGCATCAACGCTGACGTTGTAGGCGGCCTCGATGCCATGGGCTTCGTGCTGGGTTCGGCACTCGCCACACGCCTCGGCATCGGCTTCCTGCCCATCCGCAAGGCTGGCAAGCTCTGTGTGGACACTGACAAGGTGAGCTTCAGCAACTATTCCGGGCGCACCCAG
>JANLTS010000155.1:0-5755 GCA_031363045.1 Hyphomicrobiales bacterium | reverse complement strand
CTTGCCGCCAGTTCGAGGCCGATGAAGCCGCCGCCGATGATGGCAACGGATACGCTGTTACGCAGGCGCTGCCGCAGAACCTCGCCGTCGCCAAAATCACGCAGAACGAGGGCGCGCTCGCCGCCTTGAAGCGTGAGGCGGCGCGGTTTTGAGCCGGTGGCGATCAGCAGCTTGTCATAGGCAATCGTCGCGCCGCCTGCGAGATGCAGGAGGTGTTGGGCGCGGTCGATCCCGGTGGCGCGAAGCCCGCGTATCATCGTGGCCTTGAGCGACACCAGCATTGAGGCGTCGAGCAGATGGGTGGGTTGTGGTTCCGTCTCGTCGGTGATCAGCGCCTTGGACAATGGCGGACGGTCATAGGGCAGCAATGCCTCTTCGCTGACCAGCGTGATGAGGCCTTCCCAGCCATTGGCGCGGAGATTGACGATGGCGCGCGCCCCCGCCATGCCGCCGCCGACGATGACCATGCCACCCGGCATCATGTCAGCCGATGTCGATCAGGACTTTGCCGCCATCGACCTTGACCGGGTAGGTCTTGAGGTTGATGCAGACGGGCGCGCCCCTGGCCTGGCCGGTGCGATAATCGAAGCGGCCGTTGTGCTTGGGGCACTCGATAATGTTGTCCATCACCAGGCCATCGGCGAGATGGACTTTCTCGTGCGTACAGAGGCCGTCGGTGGCATAGAACTTGTCATCGGGCGAACGATAGATGGCGAAGGTGCGGCCGCCATGATCGAAGCGCTTCACGTCTTCTTCGTCGATGTCTTGCGTGCCGCAGGCTTCGATCCAATGTGCCATGCGTTTCTCCTTATTGGCTGTGAGTGTCTTAACGTCTATTCGGCCGCCGCAGCTTTGGCTGGCGGAGCATCCGGCAGTTCGCGCCTGATATACCAGCCGGGTTCGCGGATCTGGCAGATGATGGCTGGAATGATTTCGGCATAGGCGGAAAAGGTGCTGGCATAGGGCTTGGGGCAGTAGGGTTTCAAGTCCTCGTGCAGTTGCGGCAGCTGGTGATAGGGCACCATCGGAAACATGTGATGTTCGACGTGATAATTCATGTTCCAGTAAATGAAGCGCAGCACCGGGTTCATGTAGACGGTGCGGCTGTTGAGGCGGTGGTCGAGCACATCTTCCGGCATGCCGGCATGTTGGGTCAAGCCGGTGACGATGTGCACCCAGGCGCCGTACATGGTGGGCAAGGGCCCGACCAGCAGCATCGGCAGGATCGAGCCGATGGCGATCGAGAAGGCGATGACGGCGAGATGGATGGCGAGCCAGATGCGGGCTGTGAGAAAAACCTTCGGCCGCTCGCTCTCGGGGATGTAGGTCGCCTCATCAGCAGCGATGCGTCCAGCCGCATGGCGCAGCAGGCTTTGGATGGCACCCCAGACCTGGGGCACGGCAAAGAACATCGAAATGACTTTGAGGATCACTGTCGGGCGCATCACGGCGATTTCCGGATCGCGGCCGACGATAAGCGTATCGGTATGGTGGCGGGTGTGGCTCCAGCGCCAGACGGTCGGTTCGCGCATGATCATGAAGCAGGCGATATTGTAGACGGCATCATTCATCCATCGTGTACGGAAAGCGGTGCCGTGACCGCATTCGTGCCAGCGGGAATCCGTTGACGACCCATAGAGCACGCCATAGGCGAGGAAGAAGGGGATCGACCACAGGCTGGGCCAGAACCAGATGGCGAGACCGGCGGTGATGGCAAAGGAAGCAAACCAGATGATGGTGTCGCGAATGGCTGGGCCATCGCTGCGCTGCATCAGTTCCTTCAGGCGCTTTCTCGGGATCGGCGCTTGATACCATTGCGCGGACACCAGGTGATGCTCTTCGGCATATTTTGAATTGCGGCCAGTCAGCCGGTAGTCGCGGGGATAGGTCAGGTCAGTCATGGAACATTCCTCGCCAATCCGGAAAGCATAGAAGGAATATTCCAATTGTTCAACGATATTCTGAGGTAATCTATCAGATTGCGTCATTTCATTTCATGGCGTATGGCTGGCGAAACGGGAGGCTAAGGCAAGCGTGGTAAAGCGGCCAACGATTACCGATCTGGCCCGACAGGCGGGCGTCAGCGTCGCCACGGTGGACCGCGTGCTGAACCGCCGCCTGCCGGTGCGCGAAGATACGGCATTGCGGGTTGTCGGTGCGGCGGAAGCCATCGGCTATCATGCCACGGGCCTGTTGAAGCGGCGGATGTCGGAAGCGCCGCGCCGCACGTTGGGATTCCTGCTGCAGAAGCGCCACGACTCTTTCTATCAGGCCTTTGGGGCGGAGCTGGTGAAGTGCACCAAGGCTTGCGAGGGCATCGACGGCAAGGCGATTGTCGATTTCGTCGATGAGCTGGTGCCGGCCCGCATTGCGGCGCGGATCAAGGACATGAGCGAGCGGTGCGACGCGCTGGCGATTGTCGCCGTCGATCATCCAACCGTGCATGAGGCGGTCGACGACGCTGTGTCGCGCGGCAGACGAGTGTTCACGTTGCTGAGCGACGTCGCCACGCCGAAACGCAGCTGTTATTTGGCCGTCGATACGAGGCGGGCCGGGCGCACCGCGGCCTGGACGATTTCGCGGCTGGCGAAGATGCCCGGCAAGGTCGGCATCCTGCTTGGCAGCCACCGCTACCTGAGTCAGGAAATTTCCGAGATCAGTTTCCGCAGTTACATGCGCGAGCATGCGCCGGAGTTCCAGCTGTTGGAGCCGATCATCAATCTCGATGACGAGAATATTGCTTATGAAGCCGTCTGCGACATGCTGGCGAGCAATCCTGATCTGGTCGGCATTTATGCCTCGGGCGGCGGCCAGGAAGGACTGATCCGGGCCTTGCGCGACGAAGGTGCCGGGCGTGGCGTGGTGGCCATCTGCAATGAGCTCACCGCATCGACGCGCGCGGCGCTCATCGACGGGGTCATCGACCTGGCGCTCCGGACACCAATCGAGGCGATGTCGGCAAAAGCCGTGGCGCTGATGGCGCATTCGGTCTCGGGGCAAGGTTCGGAGATTCCGGCGCAGGTGCTGTTTCCGGCGGAAATCTTCATCAGCGAGAACATCTGACTGGAACCCTCAGGTGGCTCACTACCATGAGTGATAGTTTTTGATGTGAATGCATTCGCTGGTCGATACGGCGTTTGACTCTGAGATAAATTGGAATATTCTGTCTATCGACGTCTCGTATTGTTTCATTCATTCCACGATGCCGAGTCCGGACGCGGCCAGTTGCAAAGAAGCCCCGCCGGAACAGGGAGGATTGCCGATGCCACATGCAGATGAATCCTGCCCGGCTTTGCTCGCCCGCACGTTCGCAGTGCCGGCCGCGGAGCGATGCCGCATGAGAATTTCCCGCAAGGGGCGCCGGCTGAACAGAGGGTGGTGCCGGACACCCATCAGGAGGAACGATCCATGAAGAAGTATCTAATTGCAGCCGCCATGACGGCGCTGATGGCCAGCTCAGCACTCGCCGGTACCAAGATCGGCGTGTCGATGGCCCGGTTCGACGACAACTTCCTCACCGTGCTGCGCAACGGTATCGAAGCCCAGTCCAAGGGCATGGACGCCGAAGTCCAGATCGAAGACGCGCAAGACGACGTTGCCAAGCAGCTTGACCAGATCAAGAATTTTGCGGCTTCGGGCGTGCAGGCGATCATTGTCAACCCGGTCGATACATCCGCCACCCAGGCGATGTCGGATGCGGCTGCCGCTGCCGGCATCCCGCTGGTCTATGTCAACCGCCAGCCGATCAACATCGACACGCTTCCCGACAATCAGGCCTTCGTCGCCTCGAACGAAGTCGATTCCGGCACGCTCGAGACCATCGAAGTCTGCCGTCTGCTCAAGGAAGCTGGCAAGGCCGAAGCCAACATCTATGTGATGATGGGTCAATTATCGAACCAGGCTGCGGTGCAGCGCACCAAGGACATCCATGACGTGATGGGCGATGGCCGTTGTGCTGTTAAGCTCAACATCGTCGATGAGCAGACCGCCAACTGGTCGCGTGATGAGGCACAGAGCCTGATGACCAACTGGATGTCGACCGGCAAGCCATTCGACGCGGTGATCGCCAACAACGACGAAATGGCCATTGGCGCCATCCAGGCGTTGAAAGCCGGTGGCGTTGACATGAAGACGATGATCGTCGGCGGCGTTGATGCGACGCAGGACGCGCTTGCCGCCATGCAGGCGGGCGACCTCGATGTGACGGTGTTCCAGGATGCGGCAGGCCAGGGTGCAGGCGCGCTCGACGCGGCCATCAAGCTCGCCAAGGGCGAAGCCGTCGAGCAGAAGGTGTGGATTGCCTTCCAGCTGGTCACTCCCGCCAACATCGGCGACTACCTCAAGAAGAACTAAGCAGATCTGAAGAACTGTACTCGGGGAGCGACGCCGCAAGCGCCGCTCCCTGATCTTGACAGGCTAAGAATTGCGGCCTGTTGTGTCACTGGAAGGCGGCATCAATTTAGAAGTGCCGCGTCCCAGCAGCATAGCCGCCACGGAACGTTTGGGAGGCACGATTGGCACATTCAGAGACAGGTGTGGGTAGGCTTCCTCCGGCCACAGACAAACGGTCGTGGCCGCCCGAGACGAATATCTTCATCGCGCTTATCGTGATCGTTGCTGCCTTCGAAATTCTCGGACGTGTGCTGATTGGCGACAGCTTTCTGTTCAATACGCGAGACAATGTCGATACGCTGTTCAACAACCAGCGGCTGACCATCATCATTCTGCAGGTCGCGACGATCGGCATCATTGCCATCGGTGTCACGCAGGTCATCATCGTCGGCGGCATTGACCTCAGCTCCGGCTCGATTGTCGGCGCCACGGCCATGGTGGCGATGAGCTTCGCGCAAACAGCGCTGGTCAACGGCAATCCCAATCCGAAAGCCATCTTTGGCGATTGGGCCATGGACTTGCCGGTCATCGTGCCCGTCATCTTTGGCCTGGGCTGCGGGCTCATCGCTGGGCTGATCAACGGCGTGCTGATCGCCTATACCAAAATTCCACCGTTCATCGCCACGCTCGGCATGATGGTGTCGGCGCGCGGTTTTGCCAGTTGGTGGTCGAATGGCAATCCGGTGTCGTTTCCGACCGAGGCCTTCGCCAGCATCTCGAATGGCGATTTCGTCGGCTGGCTGACCTTCGGGTTTCTATCCTGGAAAGGCATCAATCCGGTTTTGATCTTCGTTGGCCTCGCCATCCTGTTCCACTTGATTTTGACCTATACGCGATATGGCAAGTATTGTTACGCGATTGGATCGAACGAGGCGGCGTCGCGCATGTCGGGCATCAAGGTCGAACGCCACAAGGTGCTGGTTTATGTGATCGCAGCGATGCTGGCGTCGCTTGCCGCCATTGTCTTGTCCTCAAAAAACGTCACGGCTCAGGCCGGCATGGGTGTGATGTACGAGCTGCAGGCCATCGCCATGACGGTCATTGGCGGCGTATCGCTGGCGGGCGGCAGAGGTTCGATCATCGGCACGGTGCTGGGCTCGCTGATCCTTGGCGTGATCATCTCTGGCTTCACCTTCATCGGGCTCAATGCCTATTATCAGAACATGGTGATGGGGGTGATCATCGTCTCTGCCGTCGTGCTCGATCAATGGCGCCAGCGCCATAGTTCCCTGGGGAGATAGGACATGGCGGACATCATCCTCAAGACCGAGGGATTGACCAAGCATTATGGCGGTGTGCATGCGCTGGAGAACGCCAATTTCGAGCTGCGCATGGGTGAGCACGTGGCGATCATGGGCGACAA
>JANLTS010000386.1:0-4783 GCA_031363045.1 Hyphomicrobiales bacterium | reverse complement strand
CATCGTCGGACCAGCGCCGCCGCCGGCCCATATCAACAACCTCAAGACGGCTCACCAAGTGACTGTCCTTATAGATAGCAATAAGGACAGTCAGCTACAGCCAGCAAAATTCCGCAAGGCGGCCCTCACCGGATGCGTACTGGGCAGAAGCACTTCGTCTGATTCTTCGAGTGCCCGTTTTTGACCACGCTTCCTGTGAGAGCCAGCCATGGTCACCACCATGGCGCAAAACCTGCCGCGGAGGGAGTCGGTCTTTTCGATGGAATGTCGCCCTCACGGCCTATTTCCGGCCGGGTGCGTTTGATACATAATGCCGGCAACCATACTTAGCCCAGGAGGGAATTTAGAACATTTCCCGTTTATTTGGCATTGTCGAGCAAAAGCTGGTTCGCTCAAGTGATGCCAAACAATATGCCAGAGTGGTGAGAAGTTCTTCGTTTGTGGGACGTCAGCGTTGGCGCCTCTTCAGGGCTTGGGTGATGTCGGCGATGGTGGCCAGCAGCTCATCGCGGAAGACCACGCCCGTGCCATCAAAGCGGACTGACGGCATGGGGATTGACACGGCATAGATGGCGCCGGCCGGATCGCGGAAGGCCGCACCCACCGCGCAGATGCCGGGGGAATGTTCCTCGCGGTCAATGGCGATGTTGGATTTGCGGATTGCCTGCAACTCAGTGCGAAGCAACTGCGGATCAATGATCGTCGCGGGCGTGTGGGGTTCGAGGCACGATGCCAAGATGGCGCTGAGCTGAGTCTCATCAAGGCTGGCGAGTGCGGCCTTGCCATTGGCGGTGCAATGGAGCGGAAATTTTTCGCCGACAGCCGAGACAGCGCGCAAGCGCTGATCAGCGGCAATCTGGTCGATGAAGACCATGTGGTCGCCACGCAGGATGGCGAGGTCGACGGTTTCGCCGGTCTGACCAGAAAGGCGTTTCAGAAACGGGTGGGCGCGTTCGACGACGTCGATACGGTCGGCTCCGGCCAGTGCGTGGACTTGCGGACCAAGGCGGATGGCGCGGCTATCGCCGCCCGCCACGAGCAGGCCCTCGGCGGCAAGGGCGGCGACAATGCGTTGCACGGTGGAACGCGGCAACTTCACCGCCGAGGCAATCTCCCCAAGGCTCTGGCCCGTGCTTTCATTGGCGCAGGCCCGCAAGATGGCCGCCGCGCGGGCGATCACCTGAATACCATTTGCTGGAGAATCCATCATTATTTGTATCGTATCACGGTGCAAATACTTTTGACTTGACCATGATACGATGCATTTGTACCGTATCGCAAGACAAGAAACGGTGCGTTACGGGAGATACGATCATGGGCATCAAGGTCCGCGGCATCGAATTCCAGGACAATCTCGATAATCCGATGGGTTTGCAGTTCGTCAACCTGTCGCATCGCTGGGGCTTTCAATGCCCCAACTGGCCATACTTTCCGGATGTGAAAATCGAGCGCATTCACTACATGGCGAAGTCTGGCGTGCTGTCGCAGCGCATCACGACTTCGATGCATTCGACCACTCATATCGATGCGCCTGCACACGTGGTGCAGGGAACGCCTTTCATCGACGAAGTGCCGCTGCCGCATTTCTTCGGTTCCGGCATCGTCGTGCCGCTCCCCAAGAAGAAATGGGAATCGATCACCGCCGACGATCTGGAGAAGGCCTGCGGCCATGCCATCCGCCCGCATGATGTGCTGATCCTCAACACCGGATGGCACAAGGTTTACGAAGACGGCGACTACTTCGCGTATTGCCCGGGCTTCGTGCCATCGGCCGGGCAATGGATGGTGGATCATCAGGTGAAGGTCGTCGGCCACGACACGCAGGCCAATGATCATCCATTGGCGACCGCCATCGGCCCGCAACGCAATGGGCCGCTGCTGCCGCATCTCGAGAAGGAATATTTCGAATGGTCGGGAGGTGGTGACTGGGCCAAGGATTTCCCGGACTGGGAGCCCGTGCATCAGATCCTGTTCAAGAACGGCATCCTCGGCATCGAGAATGTCGGTGGCGATCTGGATGCGGTGACCGGTATGCGCTGCACCTTTGCTTTCTTTCCGTGGAACTGGGACCGGGGCGATGGCTGCATCATCCGGCTGGTCGCCATCACCGATCCCACACAAGGCTACCGCATCGAAAAAGGGGAGCGCTTCTGATGCTGGTCAAGCGCTTTGCCGATGCCAAACCCTATGAGGCGCCAAATCATCGCGGCGTTGTGGGCCTGCGGCTGCAGGGCTTCGAAGATGGCGGACCGAAGAATCAGTGGGTGGGCTATTCGCAATTCCTGCCCGGCGGCGGGGCCGGACCTGACTCGACGCCGTTCGAAAAGGTCTATGTGGTTCTCGAGGGCGAGATGACGGTGACCATCGGCGGGACCGAGACTGTGCTGGGGGCGATGGACTCTTGCACCATCGCTGCTGGCGAAGTGCGTGAGATCGTCAATCGTGGCAATCACGTTGCCAAGATGCTGGTGGTGCTCCCCTATCCACCGGGAGCGAAGCCATGAGCGACTGGTTGAAGAATCCGCTGTCGCTGTTCGATGTCTCGGGAAAGGTGGCGATTGTCACGGG
Organism: Hyphomicrobiales bacterium; assembly: GCA_031363045.1. GTDB lineage: Bacteria > Pseudomonadota > Alphaproteobacteria > Rhizobiales > Aestuariivirgaceae > Aestuariivirga. Next base: position 2,215 of record JANLTS010000386.1, on the reverse strand, counting down.
GGCTTCCGGCGCCTTCGGCGTGCTGGCGGCGAAGGTGCTGGCGGGGGCCGGTGCGAAACTGGTGCTCAGTGCTGGCAAGAAAGCCGAGCTTGAGGCGATCGCCGCTGAATGCACAGGCATCGGAGCAGAAATCGAGGCGCTCAATCTTCGTCCGTCCACGGAGGAGAATTGCGGCACGCTGGTCGAGGCCGCCGTTACGCGCTTCGGGCGCGTTGATATTCTGGTGGTGGCATCCGGCAAGAACGATGTGTCCAAGATCGCCGACATGGCCCCTGCCCGCTTCCTCGATGTGATGGATGCCAATGTCACGCAGAGTTGGTTGATGGCGCGGGCGGTCACTGTTCAAATGCTGAAACAGGGTGGTGGCGGCAAGATCGTGCTGATGTCATCGGCGCGCGGATTGCTGGGGCATCCGGCTGGCTATTCCGCCTATTGCGCATCGAAGGCCGCCATCGACGGCATTACCCGGGCGCTCGGCTGCGAACTGGGACCGAGCGGCATCACCGTCAATGCCATTGCGCCAACGGTGTTCCGCTCACCGCTGACGCAGTGGATGTTCGAGGACGATGAAAAAGCCGAGACGGTGCGCAAGGGCTTTCTTGCTCGTGTGCCGAAGGGAAGACTTGGCGAAGCCTCGGACCTTGCCGGCCCGCTGCTGTTCCTCGCGTCGAAGGCTTCGGACTTTTACACCGGCCACACACTCTATGCCGATGGCGGCTATACGGCGGGATGATGCGCGAATTTTCAACTTGGGCCGCCGATGCCGCGGTCGTGCAGAAATGGACCGGGTTGCCATTCAATCGACCGGTCATAGCGCTCGATGACGCGGCGCATGTTGCCGAGATTGGTGCCGAGATGACCGAGGAACTTCCGGTTGACGGGATCAAAACCCGCCTGTTTGCGGTACATCACGCCGATCATGCGCTCGGGCTGCGGGATGCCCAAGGGCAGAACTGCGATACGGCTTTCCTGACTGATCGAGAACACCACGCTCAACGGCATGATGGCGAGGGCCTGGCTCGCCGCAACGTAGTTGATAACGCTGTGGAGGGAGCCCCCCGAATAACGGATTGCCAACTCATTGATGCCGAGCGTCATCAGGATGTTGTTGAGATCGAGCATGAGAGGCGACCCGGGCAGTGGCGCGACCCACGGGTAGGCAATGAAATCCGACTTGGAGAGCCGCTTCTTGGCCAGCAGCGGATGACCCTTGCCGCAGACCACGACATTGCGGGCCGGAATCATCGGCTCGAAAATGAGATCGGCGCTGATCTCCGAAGTGCCGATGGGGGTTACCGCAAGGTCGATCTGGCTGGCGGCGAGCTCGGTCACCAGATCGCTGAAATGGCCATAGGATTGATCGAACTGGATGGCCGGTTCCTTGATCTGGAAGGATGCGATGATGCCGGAGACAATCGCATCCATGAAGAACGGCACACCGCCAATGCGAACTTTGCCGGCGGTGCCGCCCCTGAAGCTTGCCACGGTTTCAGTGGCGCGCCTCGAAGCCGCGAGAATGGCCTTGCCGTGAACGGCCAATTGGCGGCCCAGCGCGGTTGGCTGCAAGGGCCGCCGGCCTTCGATGAACAGCGGTTCGCCGACGCGCTTTTCGAGCAGGCTCAAGGTCCGCGACACGGCGGGCTGCGAGGCGCCAATCAGGGCGGCACCTTCGGTGACGCCGCCGGCTTCGACCACGGCGGCCAGTTGAACCAGATGGCGCTCGTCAATCTTCATAACAAATTGGTATATTCAATGTGGAAGAAATCATCAATGACCGAGATATTCAGCGTTAGTCTGCCGCTGTCAGCAAGGTTGCACCCATAAGCAACGAAGCGATCATCGGGAGGCACGGCATGGGATACATCAGCGGTTTTCATCACCTCACCATGAGCACCGACGGGGCTCAGGAAGACTATGACTTCTTCACCAACGACCTCGGGCTGCATTCGGTGAAGCGCACGGTGCTCTTCGATGGTGTGCTGCCGGTCTACCACCTCTATTACGGATCAAGGAACGGCGACGCCTCGACGATCATCACCACCTTCCCGTTCCGCAAGCCTGGCATATTCGGCCGCCGCGGCAGCAACCAGTCGAAAATCATCCAGTTGGCGATCCCGGTGGGGGCAGCCGAGTTCTGGGTGAACCGCCTGAACCAGCGCGGCATCAAGGCCGCGAAAACCAGCCGGTTCGGCAGCACCCGCGTCGCCCTCGAACA
>JANLTS010000143.1:0-4841 GCA_031363045.1 Hyphomicrobiales bacterium | reverse complement strand
TCGTCGGCCATCGCGTTGAGGAGCTTGCGGCCGTCGGGAGTAGCGCGGAGCTTGGAACCCTCGCGCTCGATCAGCCCCAGTGATTTCATGCCGGCGATCTTGCTTCTATCGATGCCGCGGCCGGCCAAGGCCGCATAGCGGTCGAGGTCGATGCCTTCGGCGATGCGCAGGCCCATCAGCAGGTATTCCGATGCCTGATCGGCGGGAACGACGACAGTGTCGGCAATGATGCCATTGCCGTTGCGGGTCACCAACTCGCGCCAGGTTTCGGGGTGCTTCTCGGCGATGATGGCGCGGCGGTTGCCGCCTTGGCCCAAGCGGCTGTGGGCGCCGGGACCAACGCCTGCATATTCGCCATAGCGCCAATAGAGCAAGTTGTGACGCGACTCGTGGCCTTCCGCAGCGTGGTTGGAAATCTCGTAAGCCGGAAGTCCAACTTTCTCGGTCAATTCCTGGGTCACATCGTAGAGATCGGCGGCGCTGTCATCATTGGGGGTCACCAGCGAGCCCTTCGCTGCCAAATCAAAATACGCAGTGCCGGGCTCGATGGTGAGTTGGTAGAGCGACATGTGGCCTTGCTGCTCACCCAGTGCAATTCCAAGTTCTTCACGCCACTGCGCCAGGCTTTGATTGGGCCTCGCATAGATGAGATCGAAAGACACGCGCGGGAAAATGCTGGCGGCAAGGCGGAAGGCGGCAAGTGCTTCGGTCGCCGAATGCTGACGGCCCAGGGCTTTCAGGTCGGCATCGTTCAGCGCCTGTACACCAACCGAGACACGGTTGACGCCTGCCGCGCGATAGCCCCGGAAATTCTCTGCTTCGATCGACGTCGGATTGGCTTCGAGCGTGATCTCGACGGTGGGCGAAACCGTCCAGAGCGTTGCGATGGTGTCGAGCACGTGGCCCACGGCTTCAGGCGGCATCAGCGAGGGCGTGCCGCCACCGAAGAAAATGCTGCTGACGATGCGGCCCGGAGTTTGTGCTGCGAACCATGTAAGTTCAGTTGCCAGGGCCCTTGCAAACGACATTGTGTCCACCGGTTGATGGCGGACATGGCTGTTGAAATCGCAGTAGGGGCACTTGGCCTTGCAGAAGGGCCAATGCACATAGATGCCGAAGGCGTGCTCAGAAGAGGTCACGGACGAGGCCTTCCAGTGCCTTGGCGCGGTGAGAGATCTTGTTCTTCTCTGCCGGGTCAAGCTCGGCGAAGGTGCGCACACCACCGGCGTCATCGGGCACGAACATCGGATCATAGCCGTGGCCCAGGTTCCCGCGCGGTGGCCATGTCAAATGGCCTGGTGCGCGACCTTCAAACATTCGCTCCTCGCCGTCAGGCGATAAAACGCACAGTGTACAGACGAATTCGGCGCGCCGTTGGTTAGGCGACGTTGCGCCCTTGGCCCGCAGCTTTTCTTCTACCAGCCGCATGGCACGGTTCCAGTCTCGGTCGGGGCCGGCCCAGTCGGCGGTATAAACGCCGGGATCGCCATCGAGGGCCGCAACGCAAAGCCCTGAATCATCTGACATGGCGATGAGGCCCGTTGCCTGCATCGCGGCAATCGCCTTGATGCGGGCGTTGCCGGCGAAGGTGTTTTCCGTCTCCTGCGGTTCGGCAAGTCCCAATTCACCAGCCGAGACCGCCGTCACCCCATAGGGCTTCAGGAGTTGCGCGAACTCCTCGAGCTTGCCCTGATTATGGGTGGCGACGACGATCTTTTGGCCGGTGAGTTTCCTCATGCAATGGTGGCCTTCTGCATGGCGACAAGTTCGTCGATGCCCTTGCGGGCGAGCGCCATCAACTCCAGCAGGCTGGCCTGCGAGAAGACATCGCCTTCCGCCGTCGCCTGAACTTCGACGAGACCGCCAGCTCCGGTCATCACGAAATTGGCGTCGGTGCCAGCACTCGAATCCTCGTCATAATCGAGGTCAAGCACGGGCACGCCACCGTGAAGCCCACAGGAAATGGCGGCGACATGGTCCTTCAGCGGCCAGGTCTTGAACATCGAGCGCTTGTCCATCCACTTGAGGCAATCGAAAAGCGCAACCCAAGATCCGGTGATGGCTGCCGTGCGGGTGCCGCCATCGGCCTGGATGACATCGCAATCGAGCGTGATCTGTTTTTCGCCCAAGGCGCCCAAATCGACAACGGCGCGAAGCGAGCGGCCAACAAGGCGCTGGATTTCCTGGGTGCGGCCCGATTGCTTGCCGGATGCCGCCTCGCGGCGCATGCGTTCGTGCGTTGAGCGCGGCAGCATGCCATACTCGGCTGTGACCCAGCCCTTGCCACCACCTTTCAGCCACGGCGGCACTTTTTCCTCGAGCGAGGCGGTGCACAGCACATGGGTGCCGCCGAAGCGCACGAGGCAGGAGCCTTCCGCATGCCTGGTAAAGCCGCGCTCGAAGCTGACGGCGCGCAATTCGTCCGGTTTCCGTCCCGATGGACGCATTATCTTCTGTCCTTTCATCGTCCTTCCTTCTCCCCTTGCGGGAGAAGGTGGCGCGGGACGCGCCGGATGAGGGGCCTTCCTCTAGCTGCTCGATTGACCGGCGCCAACTTGATTCCTACATTGGGGCCATGAGCATGATCCCGCCCAAGCCACCCTCCGAGGACAGACTGTCCGGCATCGCCGGCCTTGACCAGCGCTCGCGCGACATTTTCCGCCGCCTGGTCGATACCTATCTGGAGACTGGCGAGCCGGTGGGATCGCGCACCATTGCCCGCATCCTGCCGTCGAGCCTGTCGCCCGCGTCGGTCCGCAACGTGATGATGGACCTTGAGGATGCGGGGCTGATCTTCTCGCCCCACACCAGCGCCGGGCGCATGCCGACGCAGCTGGGCCTGCGCTTCTTCGTCGATGCGGTGATGGAGGTTGGCTCAGTATCGACCGACGAGCGGGCTCGCATCGATGCGCAGATCGCCGCATCGAACCGCCAGCGCCGCATGGAGGATGTGCTGGGCGAGGCGACGACCATGCTGTCGGGCCTGTCGCAATGTGCCGGCGTCATCGTGACGCCGAAGATCAACGCGCGGCTGAAGCACATCGAATTCGTCAATCTGGGTCCAGGCCGGGCGCTGGTCATTCTGGTGGGCGAGGATGGCAGCGTTGAAAACCGGGTGATCGACGTGCCGCCGGGCCTGCCGCCCGCCACCTTCATCCAGGCGTCGAACTACCTCTCAACGCGGTTTCAAGGCAAGACTATCGACGAGGTGCAGCGTTTCGTCCGCGACGAGGTGATGAGCCTGAGGCGCGAGCTGGACGAGACATCGGCGCGCATCGTCGAAGCCGGCATCGGCCAATGGTCGGGCGACAGCGATGCCGACGACAAGACGCTGATTGTCCGCGGCCAGGCCAATCTCATCGACAATTCCACCGCCGCCAACGATCTGGAGCGGATCCGCCGCCTGTTTGAGGACATCGAGAACAAGAAGGAACTGGCGCAGCTGCTGGGGGCCGCCGAGGTAGGCGAGGGGGTGCGGATCTTCATCGGCTCCGAAAACCGGCTGTTCTCACTGTCGGGTTCGTCGATCATCGTCTCGCCGCTCCGCAATGCCGAGGAGAAGATTGTCGGCGTCATGGGCATTATCGGGCCAACGCGGATGAATTATGCCCGCATCATCCCGATGGTGGATTATACCGCCAAGGCCATCGGACGGCTGCTCACGTGATTTTTCGAGGCGACTTGATTTTTCAGGTCGGGCAGCCGATATGGCAGCCATCCCGATAATGAATGGACTGGACCCATCGGCCATGGCTGGCGACATCAATACATCTGAGCCCTCCGAACCCATCGACATCGAATCGCCGATGGCAGTCGAACTCGACCCCAAGGATATCGAGATTGCGCAACTGAAAGAGGAATCCGCCTCGTTTAAGGACCGTTTGCTGCGCACCGCCGCCGACATGGAGAACCTGAGGAAACGCGCCGAGCGCGAGAAGGCGGAGGCGACCCTTTATGCCGCCACGAATTTCGCCCGCGACCTGTTGAGCGTCGCCGACAACATGTCACGCGCCCTTGCCGCCATGTCGGAAGATGACAAGGATGCCGCTGACGAGGCGACCAAGAACCTGCTGACCGGCGTCGAGCTAACCGAAAAGGAATTGCTCAATATTTTCCAGCGCTACGGCATCCGCCGAGTCAACACGGTGGGCTACAAGTTCGACCCCAACCTGCATCAGGCATTGTTCGAGTTGCCGACAAGCGAACACCCGCCCGGCACCGTGGTCCAGGAAATGCAATCCGGCTTCGCCATTGGTGACCGCTGCCTGAGGCCCGCCATGGTGGGCGTGGCGAAGGCAGAGGGATAAGGCAGCCCTTACTGCCCCGCCGGCTTTTCCTTGTTCAGGGCGTCGCCCAAAATCGCAGCGGCACCTTCAAAGCCTGAGCCGGTGACAATTGTGTTGGGCACCAACTTGCCCATCAGTTCAACCAGTTGCGGTTGACGCTCAAGCGAGCCCAAGACTTTTTCGAGCGCCTGCAGCATGGCGACGCGGTCCTGGCCCAGGACATTGGCTTGGGCCAATTGGCCTTGGGCGATTTCTTCCAGATACTTGCGTTCGGCGCGGCCCAGGGCGGCGCGTTCGGCTTCCTTCTGCTCGGCCACTTGCACGGCGATCTGCGATTCGACAAGGCGGGGCTGCTCGTTGGCGGTGGCTTTCGCCTGTTCGGTTTCGATCCTCTGTTTCTGCGCCTCAGTCTCGCGCTTGTAAGCCTCGCCCAGCCGGTCGGCCAATTGCTGGCGCTGGCGGCCCAACAGGATTTCCGGCGGGATCGAGGGTTCACCCAAGCGGACTTCCTTGATCTCGACGCCGGCTTTGCGGGCCTCGATCTTGATCTGCTCC
>JANLTS010000101.1:0-6112 GCA_031363045.1 Hyphomicrobiales bacterium | reverse complement strand
CGCGTCCATCTCGGCCTTGATCTTCTTGCCCATGGCGCGGCGCAACAGGTCGGCCTCGCCCAGCGAATAGCCCGACAGCACCTGGGCGATTTGCATCACCTGTTCCTGGTAGACGATGATGCCGTAGGTTTCTTTCAGGATCGGCTCGAGCATCGGATGCAGATAGTCCGGCTGCTCGTCGCCCTTCTTGCAGGCGATGAAGCGTGGGATGTTATCCATCGGCCCTGGCCGATAGAGCGCGTTGATGGCGATGATGTCTTCCACCCGGTCGGCATGCATTTTCTTCAACACATCGCGCATGCCGGAACTTTCCAGCTGAAATACACCCACCGTGTCGCCATGCCCCAGCATGTCGTAGGTCTTGGCGTCATCGTAGGGAATCTTGTCAATATCGAAGTGAGGCTCACGCAACCGGATCAGCTTCAATGCCTTCTCGATAACCGTCAGTGTCTTGAGGCCGAGAAAGTCGAACTTTACGAGGCCCGCCTTCTCGACATACTTCATGTTGTATTGCGTCGCCGGAATGGAAGAGCGCGGATCGCGGTAGAGCGGCACCAACTCTTCCAGCGGCCGGTCACCAATCACCACGCCTGCCGCGTGGGTGGAAGCGTTGCGGTACAGCCCTTCGAGCTTCAGCGCAATTTCGAACAGCGTCTTCACCGTCGGGTCGCGGTCGCGTTCCTCTTGCAGACGCGGCTCGCCATCGAGCGCTTGTTGCAAGGTCAGCGGATTGGCCGGATTATTGGGGATCAGTTTCGACAAGCGGTCGACCTGGCCATAGGGCATCTGCAGCACGCGGCCCACGTCACGCGTCACCATGCGTGCCTGCAACTTGCCGAACGTAATGATCTGCGCCACGCGATCCGCGCCATAGCGCTTCTGTACGTAGGCGATCACCTCTTCGCGCCGGTCCTGGCAAAAGTCGATGTCGAAGTCCGGCATCGAGACGCGTTCCGGGTTAAGGAAACGCTCGAACAGCAGGTTGAAGCGGAACGGATCGAGATCGGTGATGGTGAGCACATAGGCCACCAGCGAACCGGCACCCGAACCACGCCCTGGCCCCACTGGAATACCCTGCCCCTTGGCAAATTTGATAAAGTCCGCGACGATCAAAAAGTAGCCGGGAAAATTCATCGTGGTGATGACATCAAGCTCGAAGTCGAGCCGCTTCACGTACTCCTCTTCTGTGAATCCATCGACCAGCCCGCGCGATGCCAGCCGCAGAGTCAGTCCCTCATGCGCCTGCCGCCGCAATTCCTCCGCTTCATCACCATCGGCAAAGCGCGGCAGGATGGGTGCCCGCGACATGACTCGATAAGCGCAACGCCGCGCAATCTCGACTGTATTCTCGATGGCCTCCGGAAGATCGGCGAACAGCGCGGCCATCTCGGCCTGGGATTTGAAGCAATGTTCTGGAGTAAGGCGCCGCCGGTCTTGCGTGATCACCACTTCGCCCTCGGCGATGCAGATCAGCGCATCGTGCGCCACATAGTCATCGGGTTTGGCGAAATAACATTCATTCGTCGCCACCAGCGGCACCGCGAGCCGGTAAGCAAGTTCAATCAATCCGGCTTCCGCCTGGCGCTCGTCCGGCATGCCATGGCGCTGCAATTCGACATACAGCCGATCGCCGAAGACGCCCTTCAATCGTTCGATCTGCTCGGACGCCTGCTGGCCTTGGCCCGCCACCAGCGCTTCGTTGATGGGGCCTGCTGGACCACCGGTCAGGCAAATCAATCCGCCGCTGTGGGCAACAAGATAATCCCAGGTGACGTGATGCTCGGCATTGTCTGGCGTTTCGAGATAGGCCCGGCTCGACAGCTTCATCAGGTTGCCATAACCCTCCTCGCTCTTGGCGAGGAAGGCGAGAGATGGAATGCGCCGCAAGCCCGCTGCGGGCTTCATCGCACCTTCCTTTGGCTCAAGCAGATCGACCTTGAGTGTGCAGCCGATAATCGGTTGGATACCCTTTTCCGCCATGGCATCGGAGAATTCCAGCGCGCCGAACAGGTTTCCGGTATCGGTAATCGCCACCGCTGGCATCGACGCTTGCTCGGTCAGCTTCGCCAAAGCCTTGATCTGCAGCGCGCCCTCCGACAACGAATAGGCGGAGTGGTTACGCAGGTGGACGAAAGTCAACGGAATTGAGTCTGAGCTTGCCATGGCCCATCATAGCGCCGGCCCGACGCCGATTACATCGCAGGTTTATCGTCGCCCACAACTTCTGGCATCGCACCTTCGAAGGCGGTCAGGAACATCGCCAGATTATCGGCCAGGTGCTCGGTCAAATAGCCGCCCTCCTGCACGATGACCGTGGGCAAATCGAGAGAAGCAATCTCGCCCGCAATCCGTGCCAATCCGCCTTGCGTTACCTTGCCACCCTTCAGCGGGTCGGCCTCGTGCGCATCAAGCCCAAGGGCAACGACCAGCACCTGCGGCTGGAATGTGTGAATCCTGGTCAGCGCCTGGTTAAGTGCAAATAGCCACGTGTCATCGCCGCTGCCGACGGGAAGCGGCAGGTTGAGGTTGCAGTTAATGCCGTCACCTTCGCCAATTTCGGCGGCAGAGCCCCAGTAATAGGGGTAGAATTCGGCCGGATCGGCGTGGATCGACACAGTCAACACATCCGGCCGTTTGTAGAAGATCGCCTGTGTGCCATTGCCATGATGGACATCGATATCGAGGATCGCCACGCGCTCGTGCACCATGCGCAGGTGTTGTGCCGCAAGTGCCGTGTTGTTGAGAAAGCAAAATCCTCCGGCGCGGTTAGCATAAGCGTGGTGTCCCGGCGGCCGGCACAATGCATAGGTCACGCGCTCACCTTTCAGCACCATGTCAGCGGCGGTCAGTGCCGTCATCGCTGAAGCAGATACAGAACTCCAAGTCTTGTCCGTGACGGCGCACGAAAAATCCATCATAAACGCCCCGGCCCGCGCCATGATGTGCTGCGGTTCAACAAGTGCTGGATAGGTTGGCCGCAGGCTCGGCATCAGTTCTGGGCCTGCTCCTTCGATTTTCGCCCAATCGGCATATGCCGATCTCAGAAACTTCACATATCGCCTGGCATGGATGCCTGAAAATACATCCTCTGAAAATTGCTTTGCGGCACAAATCTGTGTGCCTGCCTGCCGGGCGCCATCGAGCAGTGCCCGCGCCCGGTCAGGGCTTTCCGGATAACCGACGATGTGCCCCTTACTGAGAAAGCGCGTTGGCGCATGCGCCAGTTGCAGTCCGGAAAATATTGTCTTCATCTCAACCCCCGATGATCCGTCCCTGCTCGAGCCTGGCGATACGGCTCATGCCAGCCGCCAGTTCGTGATTATGCGTGGCGACCAGCGCCCCCAACCCCTCTTCAGCGATCAGCCGCAGCAACTCCTGATGCACGCGTGCCGCCGTCGCTGGATCGAGATTGCCGGTAGGCTCGTCCGCCAGCAGCAGAAGCGGCCGGTTGGCGAGAGCACGAGCAATTGCAACTCGTTGCTGCTCGCCGCCCGAAAGCTCCGTTGGCCGGTGCTCAAGACGGGCCCCAAGGCCAAGCCGTATCAACAGATCCTTCGCCCGCTCCGTAGCCACGGCCTTTGTGGCGCCGGCAATCAGTTGCGGCATCATCACATTTTCGATCGCCGTGAATTCTGGAAGCAGATGATGGAATTGATAAACAAAGCCGATGCCGATGCGGCGGATGCGGGTGCGCGCCGCATCATCAAGCTTCGAACAATTCTGCCCGGCAATGATGACTTCACCCGACGTCGGCGCCTCGAGCAATCCGGCGATATGCAGAAGTGAAGACTTGCCGGAGCCTGATTGTCCCACCAACGCCACGATCTCGCCGGGATACACCGCGAGGTTCAAGGCCATGAAGACGTCAAGCTGCCCCTTACCCTCGGCATAGGAGCGCGACACATCGCGCAGGTCGAGCGCTGGCATGGGCTTTGTCATTCGTAGCGCAACGCCTCGACAGGATCGAGCCTCGCCGCCCGCCACGACGGATAGAGTGTCGCGGCAAACGACAAGCTCAGCGACATCAGCACGATATAGAATGTCTGCCATGGGTCCATCTTGGCTGGCAGCTGTGCGAGGTAGTAAAGTTCCGGATTGAACGGGTCGACGCCCGATACCATCGAAATGAACTGCCGGATGTTTTCGGTGTTGAGGCAGATGACTAGCCCCGCGAGGAATCCGCCGAACGTTCCCGCCACGCCGATTGCCGCGCCCGTGAGGAAGAACACCCTCTGGATGCTGCCACGTGTCGCCCCCATGGTGCGCAGGATGGCGATGTCGCGGCCCTTGTCCTTCACCAGCATGATGAGCCCTGAAATGATGTTCAGCGCCGCCACCAGAATAATCATCGTCAGTACAAGGAACATCACGTTGCGTTCGACCGCCAGCGCGTTGAAAAACGTTACGTTGCGCTGCTTCCAGGTGTTCACCACCATGCCCTCACCTGCTTCGGCGATGAGCGCCAGCTTCATGTCGTCGATGGCATCGGGCTTTTCCACCATCACCTCGATCTGCGTGACGCCGTCATCCATGACGAAGTAATCCTGCGCCTCGGCCAGCGGCATGTAGATGATGTTCTCGTCATAGTCCGACATGCCGACCTTGAAGATCGCCACCACCGGATAGTCGCGGATGCGCGGCGCATTGCCAACCACCGTGTCGGGCCCCTCGGGCGAAATGATCGTCAGGTTGGAGCCGAGCCCCAACTGATGCTTCCATGCCATGCGCTCGCCAATCGCCACGCCCGCTGACTTGTCGAAGCCGGCGAAAGTTGGCGGCTCGTCGGGAACACCGGTCTCTCTTAACGCGGTGCGAAGATCGTCATTGTTGAGACTGGGGAGTTTCGCGATATCGGTTTCCGAAATGCCGCGAACCAGAGCACCAGTATTGTTACGGAGGCTCGATGCCATGGCCTGACCTTCGACCAGAGCCACGGCGCGGGTGACACCTGGAATCTTCGCAATCCTCGTCTGCAGATCGGCGTAGTTCCGCACCGGGCTGACATCAGAATGATAGATCGAGGCGTGCCCCTGAAACCCGAGGATCTTGTCCAACAGCTCGGCGCGAAATCCGTTCAGCACCGCCATCACCACGATCAGCGTTGCAACTCCCAGGAGAATTCCCAGAAACGAAAACAACGAGATGACCGAAATGAACCCTTCCCGCCGCCGCGCCCGCAGATAGCGCCCGGCAAGCATCCATTCGAAAGCTGCAAACGGCCGAGTGTCGGGAAGATCCTTGTTCATTATGCGGTAAAGCGCGCCACGATCTGGTCCAAAGCCACGTTTTCGCGCGCTCCGGTCTTGCGGTTCTTGACCTCGGCGATGCCATCCTTGATGCCGCGCGGACCAATGATCACCTGCCACGGCAGGCCGATCAGATCCATCGCTGCGAATTTTGCACCCGCCCGGTCATCGCGGTCGTCGTAGAGGACCTCGACGCCCTTGGCTTCCAGCGCTTTGTAAATGTTGTTGCAGGCCGCTTCGGTGTCTGCGTCACCGGCCTTCAGGTTGATGAGCCCCACCTTGAACGGCGCCACCGGTTCCGGCCAGATGATGCCCGCTGCATCATGCGAGGCTTCGATAATACCGCCCACAAGACGCGACACACCAATGCCATAGGAGCCCGATTGCAGAGTCGTCTTCTTGCCGTCGGGCCCCTGCACTTCCGCCCCAAGCGGTTCGGAGTATTTTGAACCGAAGAAGAAGATGTGGCCAACCTCGATACCCCGGCCGGTCACCCGGCGCGCCTCCGGAACGCGGGCCTCATAATCCACCTGGTCGTGCATTTCCGAGGTCGCAGCATATTTTGACGTAAAGTCATTGACCACTTTGGCGACTGCACTCACATCGTCATAATCGATATCGAAGGCCTCCCAATCCATGTCGTGGAAACCCTGGTCGAAGAACACTTCCGATTCGCCAGTATCGGCGAGGATCAGGAACTCGTGAGAATCCGAGCCGCCGATCGGTCCCGTCTCGGCCCGCATTGGCACGGCTTTCAGTCCAAGCCGCGCGAAGGTGCGGAGATAGCTCACAAACATTTTGTTGTAAGAGTGTTGTCCTGCCTCGCGCGTCAGGTCGAAGGAGTATGCGTCCTTCATCAGGAACTC
>JANLTS010000087.1:0-3393 GCA_031363045.1 Hyphomicrobiales bacterium | reverse complement strand
GCGCTGGGTGGCGTCATGGTGATTGGCGGACTCTTGGGATTTCTGCCGGTGCTGGGCTTCTGGATGGTGCCGGTGGGACTGGCGATTCTGGCTATTGATTTTCCGCCAGTCCGGCGCTTCCAGCGGCGGATGACGGTGAAGTTCGGGACATGGCTGCACAGACGATGGCCATCCATTGCGGCGCGTTTTGGCTATGGCGCGCCGCGCGGCGGCCGGACAGAATGATGTGGATTTTTGGAGGCCTCGCCCGGAATCGAACCGGGGTGCAAGGATTTGCAGTCCTCTGCGTAACCACTCCGCCACGAGGCCTTGAGCGGCGGCTTATAGTCGAGGAATTCCAACGAAACAAGCCGCACAATGCGCTTGTGAATAGCAGTTGATGAATTGCCGCCGCTGGTAGACTTCACATGCTGCATTGGCTAACAGGAAGTTTGATAGGCCCGTGCCAGATTTCGACAGGACGATGATGACCGACTACGCCGCCGCCCGTGCAAACATGATTGAATCGCAGGTGCGCCCCAACGGTATCACCGACCGGCGAATCATTGCGGCGATCGAAGGGATTGCGCGCGAAGCATTTGTGCCGGATTCGCGTAAGCCAGTGGCCTATATGGACGGGGATATACAGCTGGCACCCGCCAACGGCACCGGCGGACCGCGGTTTCTCATCGAAGTGATGGCATTTGCGCGCATGCTGCAGCAAGCCGGATTAAAACCGGCGGACAAGGCCTTGGTGGTGGGCGCGGCCACGGGTTATGGCGCGGCAGTCATTGCAAGTTTGGCATCACAAGTTGTTGCGCTCGAATCAAACCCAGAATTGTTGACCCAAGCGCGGGTCAACCTGCGCCATATTGCCAACGTCAAGATTGTCGAGGGCCGGCTGGAAGCTGGAGCGAAGGCTGATGCCCCTTTCGATGTGATTGTACTGGAAGGCCGGGTGGCTGACGTGCCGCAAGCCCTGCTGGCGCAATTGGCGGATGGCGGACGCCTGATTGCCGTTGTCGGCGAGACGGAAATGGCGAAGGCCTGCGTCTTTACTTCGGCGGGCGGTGTGGTTGCCGTGCGTGACGTGTTTGATGCCTCGGTGGCAGAGTTGCCGGGATTTGGGAAGAAGAAACCGGCTTTCGTGTTCTGAAACGGCCATCCGGTTCGTAAGTATGTGTTGCGTGGCGAAGGCGGGTTGGGGGTCATCTCGCCGGCTTTGATCGATATGGTGTGTTGATGATGCGAAACTTGATTCATGGATTGTTGTTGGGTGCTGTGCTGTGCAGCACCGGCCTTTTGAGCGCCAGTATGGTGCTGGCCGACACGCTCTACAGCGCGATGGAAAAAGCCTATGCGACGAACCCATCGCTGAATTCGGCGCGGGCCGGTCAGCGGGCAACCGACGAACAGGTGCCGCAGGCACTTTCCGGTTGGCGGCCAAGCGTCACTGTCAACAGCCGCCTGTCGAGCAATTTTCAGGAACTGAGCACTGGCCAAAGACATTTCGACGATGGCAGCCTGTCGATCAATTTGAGCCAGCCGTTGTTCCGCGGCTTCCGGACGGTCGAAGGCACCAAGGCGGCGGAGGCGCGCGTCGACGCCGGGCGCCAGAACCTGCTGCAGACCGAACAAGACGTTTTGTTCAATGTCGTCCAAGCCTATATGGATGTCTATTCCGGACGCCAGCTCGTCGCCCTGCAGAAGCAGAACGTGGCGGCGCTGCGTGGCCAGTTGAAAGCCTCGAACGAGCGCTTTAACGTCGGTGAAATTACCCGCACCGACGTTGCCCAGTCACGTGCCAGTCTCGCAGCGGCGCAGACCTCATTGACCACCGCTGAAGCCAATCTGGCCACCAGTGTGGCGGAGTACCTGCAGTTGACGGGTGACGAGCCGGGCAAGCTCAGTTATCCGAAAGCCAGCAAGCTTCCGAAGTCGCTGAAGGCGGCACTGCAAATTGCCGGCGAAACCAATCCGCAAATTTTGGCGCGGGCCTTTGTCGAGGCGGCCTCGAACTTCGATGTCAACGTGGCACGCGGCGCGCTTCTGCCGGAGGCTTCGCTCACCGCACAAGGCCTTGTTACCGATGAATTCCAGGATACGAGGTCGGTTTTCAAGGATGGAAAGATCGTCAAAGAGAAAGTAGCGCCGCGGCCCTCGGCGCAGATTTCACTGAATGTTTCTGTGCCGCTCTACGCCCAGGGCGGTGCCGTCTATTCCAGCGTGCGCGAGGCCAAGCAATTGGCCAGCCAACGGCGCATTCAGGTGATCGAAGTCGCCCGCGCCGTGCGCCGGGCAGTGGCGGAAGCCTGGAACGCCTATGTCGCCTATGCCGATATCATCACCAACGCCCGAACCCAGGTTTCAGCGTCCGAATTGGCGTTGAGCGGGGTGCAACAGGAATACCAGGCCGGCACCCGTACCACGCTCGATGTGCTGAATGCTCAACGCGATCTCGTGGCGTCGCGCACGACGTTGGTCAACGCCGAGAAAAACCGGGTGGTGGCGGCCTATCAATTGATGGCCGCCATTGGCCATCTGACGGCACGCGACCTCAATCTCAACGTCGCTGTCTACGATGCGGAAGAAAACTACAACCGGGTCCGCAACAAGTGGTTCGGCACGGATGTGGAAACTCTCGAATAGTTTGGTCCGGCGATATCGACAAGACTCGGGCAGTCGCGTAATCCTGTGGTCTCTCCGGCCAGTTGCCGGATGTCGATGGGGTGGCCAAGGGTGACTGCAGAACCGCGAATGGAGGAACTTCTTGCGTCGATCCGCAAGGCGATCCACGACGATATCGGCGAGGTTCCGGCATCGATGTCGGCCCGCTCGACCGGCACACTGCAACGGGGCGCGATGCGCGAACTGCATGTGAGGACCGGCGAGGACGCGATAACGGCCGCCGCCGAAATCCAGCACCTGCGCGAAAAAATTCACCGTTCGCATGACGCGGCACCCTTGCGGTCCGCACCTGTGCAGCGCCCGAGCCTCGCCGAGGCTTTGCGGAGCGAAGCACCGCGCCCCTCGTGGCGTGACGTCGAAGCGCAACAACCACAGCTTCGGCCGAGCCTGATGGACGAGGATGTTCCGGCACCGCCGCGGCCTGGGTACCGGGTGCGGGCCGAAATACAACCTGAGCCTGTGGCCACCTACCAGCCGGAGCGTTGGCAGGACGAGACCATGGCCCTGCCGCCGCCGCGCGACCACCACCGGCCCCGGCCCGATGCCGCGGCTATGCTGTCGGATGATACCGCGCAGGCGGTCAACTCGGCCTTCAACCGACTGACCGAGACGATGCTGTCTCGCGCCACTGGCGACCGTTCGCTTGAAGATCTGGCCCGCGACATGTTGCGCGGCATGCTGAAGCAATGGCTTGACGATAACCTGCCATCGCTCGTCGAGCGACTG
>JANLTS010000063.1:0-4870 GCA_031363045.1 Hyphomicrobiales bacterium | reverse complement strand
CCATGCAGTTGGCAGGCGGATAGCCGTCGCTCGTGACATAGCCTTACTGGTGTGGCGACATGCCGTTGGCGAGCATCCAGTGATGGCTTTGATGATGCATGCCGAGAGTCAGTATCCCGATGAAACCCAGCGCCTTCAGCTTGGCCATCGATGCAGGATCAGGTGGCGTGACGGTCAGGATCGCGCCGCTGTCCGTCGCCTCGGCGGCAAACGCCCAGCCATTAATGCCATTCATCGTGGCGGCGTGAGCGAGAACCATGCGTTTGATCGAATCGCGCACGGCGCCATCGCCGGTGACCGTAAATCGCATGCTGCCACCAGACGGGCTGGCACTCGCCACAGCGCCCATGGTGACGTTGTTCATGTCGATCAGGTGCTGGCGCAATCCTTCGATATCGACCTTGGACCAGTCGGTTGCCGGATTGCCGCTCAGCTTGCTGACGATTTCCTGAATGGCCGCGAAAGCCGATTGCCCGGTCTCCTGCGGCAGCGTGCCGTCCATCATCATGCCCGGCTGGGTGCCATGCATCATCTTGCTGTGGTCCATCGTCTGGCCATATGCGGTGCTGGAAACCAAGACGGCGAAAACTGTTGCGGTGACAATTGCTTTCATGTGCCTTGAGCCTATCCATCGATCTTGAACTTCAGCTTGCCACGTGCGGTGAGAGTATTACATGATAGAGATCATGTTCGATCATCTTGGAAATTTGCGCCAGACCGAGCGTATCTTTGATGAGGGCCAATACCTCTTTCACCGCGACGACCGCGTGAAATCCATGTTCCTCGTCAAGACCGGCTCCGCTCACCTGATCCGGCACCATCGTAATGGCAGCGCGGTCGTGTTGCAGAGGGCGGTGCCCGGTTCAGTCCTTGCGGAAGCCTCTCTGTTCTCGGCAGCGTATCACTGCGCTGCCATTGCGGCCACTGCACTTGTGGTCCGCGTGATTTCCAGGACGGCGATGCAACACCTATTTTTCAGTGATCAGGACTTCGCCAAGGCATGGGCCACACACCTCGCGGGTGAAATTCGCAATGCGCGGCTGCGCTCCGAAATCCTGACGCTGAAGACCGTAGCAGAACGGCTTAATGGATGGCTGGCCGACAGGGGGCATCTCCCGGAGAAAGGCAATTGGAAAGCCATCGCCCAGGAAATCGGCACCAGCCCCGAAGCCCTCTACCGCGAAATTGCAAGGCGGCGGATCGGCTAGGTGCTTTCCAGCGGCAATCCGGCCGCGCGCCATTCTGGCAATCCTTCCTCCATACGGCGCGCCTTAAG
Organism: Hyphomicrobiales bacterium; assembly: GCA_031363045.1. Lineage (GTDB taxonomy): Bacteria > Pseudomonadota > Alphaproteobacteria > Rhizobiales > Aestuariivirgaceae > Aestuariivirga. The sequence goes on along the minus strand of JANLTS010000063.1, from coordinate 3,594 downwards.
GCCCCGAACACGAAGCCTGGCAACGGCCTCGAACGACAGAACGCAATAGGTGCCACGGCAATAGGCGACAATCTCTCGACCGGGATCGAATTCAGACAGACGCGCCTCCAGTTCGCTCAGCGGTATGTTCAAAGCGCCCGGCACATGGCCTGAGGCAAATTCATCGGCTGGGCGGACGTCGAGCACTGTGACCAAGCCGGCCCGCATGCGCTCCAGCAACTCGCCACGTGAGACCGGTTCCATACTGTCCCGCTCGTCGAAATAGCCACGAACGATCTGGCCCACCTCGGCGATGTTGCGCTCTGCCAACTGCCGCAGCGATGAGAGCAGAGCCAGAACCCCGTCGTCACTGAGGCGATACAGGACGAACTTGCCGTCCCGGCGCGAGGTGACGAGACCGGCGCGGCGTAACTGCTGCAAGTGCTGCGATGCATTGGCAATGGCAAGGCCGAGGCGCGATGACAGGGCGTCGACACCTCTTTCGCCCTGGGCCAGATGCTCAAGAATTTCCAGCCGGTGTGGATGGCCAATAGCGCGCGCGACAGTGGCGAATTCGGCGAAAAGGGCCTGCTTGGGACTGATTGACATGATGGCAATTCTTACACTATATCATTCAATATATCAATTGAATGTATTGTTCGTGATAGGAAGCCTCCACCCATGCCCGAATTTCTGCTCAGGAATGAACCGCTCATCCGGCTGGCCGTCTTTATCGGCGTCTTAGTGTCCATGGCGGTGTGGGAAGTCGCGGCCCCCCGCCGCCGGCAGGAAATCCCGCGGTTGCTGCGCTGGAGCAACAATCTTGCACTGGTCGTCGTCGATACGTTCCTGGTCCGCCTGACCTTTCCGGTTGTGGCCGTGGGGCTTGCCCTCTTCGCCGGACAGCACGGCTGGGGATTGTTCAATGCCTTCGCGGTTCCCGTCTGGCTCGCCGTTCTGGCTTCGGTGATTGCGCTCGATCTTGTCATCTATCTCCAGCACGTCATGTTCCACGCGGTCCCGGCACTCTGGCGGCTGCACCGCATGCACCATGCCGACCTGGAATTTGATGTCACCACCGGATTGCGGTTTCACCCTCTGGAGATCCTTCTCTCCATGGGCCTCAAGCTGGCGGTGGTCGCGGCACTTGGGCCCCCTGCCATCGCGGTGTTGATATTCGAAGTGCTGCTGAATGCCACCGCCATGTTCAATCACAGCAATATCCGTATCCCGCTGGCGCTGGACAGCGTGCTGCGCTGGTTCGTCGTGACGCCAGACATGCACCGCGTCCATCACTCCATTCACCCGGCCGAGACCAACAGTAATTTCGGCTTCAATCTGCCGTGGTGGGACAAGCTGCTTGGCACCTATCGGCCGCAACCGAAAGAAGGCCACAACACCATGACCATCGGCATCGAGCAGTTCCGCACCCGCCGTGACCTCTTGCTTGACCGCATGTTGATCCAGCCTGCGCTTGGTCCCGCCAGCGGCTATCCCATCAACCGGGAGGAGCGCCCAAAGTGAAAACGCATTTGCCACGCATCCTTCTCGCCCTTGGCATCGCTGCCATCATCGTGTGGGCGTTCATCAACCGTGACCAGTTCGATCCCGCCAAGCTGGATACGTGGCTGACATCCTTTGGCGTGTTGGGCCCGCTGGTTTATGTAACTCTTTACGCCATCGGGACTGTCGCGTTCGTGCCAGGCTCTCTTTTCGCGCTGGCGGGCGGAGCGCTGTTCGGACCCGTTTGGGGTTCGGTGCTCAATCTGCTCGGCGCAACACTCGGATCGAGCCTTGCATTCCTCATGGCGCGCTATCTTGCGGGCGATTGGGTTTCGCGAAAGGCAGGAGGAAGCCTCAAGAAGCTCGTGACGGGAGTCGAGGCTGAAGGCTGGCGCTTCGTTGCCTTCGTCCGCCTCGTGCCGCTGTTTCCGTTCAATCTCACGAACTATGCCCTCGGCCTCACCCGGATCGGTTTCCTGCCCTATGCAATCACCTCATTCATCTGCATGGCACCCGGAGCGATTGCCTATACCTGGCTGGGATATGCGGGCCGTCAGGCGATGACAGGCAACGGCTCGGCGATCAAGTATGGACTCATGGCCTTGGGCCTGCTTGCGGCTGTCGCCTTCCTGCCGCGGCTGTTCAGCCGTCTCAAGACAACTGAAACCGGCTGGATTGAAACCGGCGAACTCAATGCACAATTGCGAGGTGGCAAGGCCCTGACAATTCTCGACGTTCGCGGCGGCGATGAGTTCACTGGTCCTCTGGGACACATACCGGGTGCGCTGAACATTCCGCTCAGCGAAATTCCGGCGCGATTGAGCGAAGTCAATGCGCGCAACAGCAATCCTGTCATTGTAGTTTGCCGCACCGCTAAACGCTCGGTGCTCGCCGCAAAGCTTCTCAATGAAGCAAAAGTCAAGGATCTCCGTGTCCTGCGTGGTGGCATGGAGCAATGGACCCGCAGCGGCCATGAAACCGCCAACAGAGGAGAAACCAAATGATGTGGTCTGATGGAGGAGGTTACGGCATGTTTTTCGGGCCCCTGTTCATGATCCTGATCCTGGCTGCGACAGTAGCCTTTATTGTCGTGCTTTTCCGGTGGCTGGGCGGGGCTCAGCCTGGAGCTCTGTTCGGCAACCGGCAACCCTCGGCACCTGCGCCCCTCGACATTCTCAAGGAGCGCTTTGCCAAGGGCGAGATCAACAAGGATGAGTTCGAGGAGCACCGCCGCGTGCTTGGTGGCTAAATCGGGCCATCGATAGGAGATTCAGACGAAAGGTTCGTTCCGAATGAAGACTCTTTTTGTGTTGAACGATCCTCCCTATGGCACCGAGCGTTGCTACAATGCGTTGCGTCTCGTCCATTCCCTATTGAAGAACGACCCGGCGATGGAAGTCACGGTCTTTCTCATGGCGGACGCCGTTGTGGCGGCGCGCAAGGGTCAAAAGACGCCTGACGGTTACTACAATATAGAACGCATGCTGAAGCGTGTTGTCGTTGGCAACAGCAAGGTACTTCTCTGTGGCACCTGCATGGACGCACGCGGTATGACCGAAGCCGACATGATGGACGGCGCGCGTCGCAGCACCATGGATGAATTGGCTGCGGCAACCCTCGCCGCTGACAAAGTCGTGATCTTCTGAATCTTCTCCTGACATCAATAGCTGGTCTTGCTACCGGTCATATGAAGAAAAGCCAGGAGATGATTTGAATGACACGGTCCCCAACGAGCTTTGCCTGGCTTCCGGTGGTCTCCACACTACTGTCATGGATTGCATGCTACGGAACATTGGTCATAATAGCCGCTTTGGGCGCGCTGGGGATCGTGGTGGCCATCAGCGACGCGGTGTGGGCGGGGGTGATCGTCGGTTTCGCAAGCATTGCGGTTCTCGGGCTCGCAGTATCAGTTCGTTGCCACCGGAAGTATTGGCCACTAACCCTGGGCTTGGCGGGGTTCGCTTTGGTCATATATGCCTTCTATGTTGACTATCATCGCATGACCGAGTTTGCCGGATTGGTGCTTCTCGCCGCCGCAGCGTTTTGGGACCTGCAGTTGCGCAGGCGAAACTCCTGAGGCCGTGCAAGGTCAATTCTGTATTTCTGGCTCGG
>JANLTS010000010.1:0-2538 GCA_031363045.1 Hyphomicrobiales bacterium | reverse complement strand
ACGCTGTAGCCGGTCATCATATAGACTTTTGCCTCAGGCCGCAGTTTGCGGATTTCCATGAAACTCTCGACGCCATTCAACCCCGGCATCATCACATCCATGAACGCAAGGTCGAAGCTCGAACTCACATAGTGCTCAATTGCTGCTTCGCCGGAGTGCGCCACGGTTACGTGGTGCCCTTCCATCTCGAACAATTCGCCAAGCGAGTTGGCGTTGTCTTCATCGTCATCGACGACCAGGATACGCAGGTGTTTTGACATCAGGCGGCTTCCTTCTTGTCGGTTGTACATGGCCACCAGCCAATGAACGTTGCACCTTGACCAGGATTGGAGCGCAACTCGAGCCCGCCGCCATGCTGTTCCATGATTTTCTGTACGGCCGGAAGTCCTAGTCCGGTGCCGAAATTCTTGGTGGTGAAGAGCGGTTCGAATATCTTGTCGGCATTCTCTGGCGCGATACCTGGGCCATTGTCGCCGACTGAAAACTCAATACCGCGCGCTGAAACCCTGGTCGAGATCACGATGAGCGGCGACTTGATCCCAGGCTTTGCAGTGCCCTCGCCCTTGCCGACCAAAGCTTCGGACGCGTTTGAAATGAGATTGATCAAGGCGCGGCGCATGCGGGCCGGGTCGAAGTCCTGGGCCGTATCCCCGAGGTTGAGATCGCATTCGATCGCCACTTCGGCCGGGAGGTTCAGGGCTTCCTCTTCGACGAGCTTCACCAACCATTCATCGAAAGCTTGCGTCTCAGGCTGGATTGCCTTGGTCCGCGCGAAATCCAGGAGTTGGGAGATGATGTTATCGCAGCGCGTGACACCATTGTTGATCCGGTCGATCTGCGGTTCAATGCCAAGACCTTTGCCCTTGATCTTGCGTTCGAGCAGGAAAGCCGATGTCCTGACGGCGCCAAGCGGGTTGCGCAACTCATGGGCGACGGTGGCGGTCAATTGGCCGAGCTGCGCCATGCGCCCCTTCCGAACATTGTCTTCTTGTGCTTCTCGCAACATCTCGATGTTGCTGGCCAGGCCAGAATTGAGCCGCACGACTTCGTCGTTAACCGCTTGCACTTGCTGTGAAGCCAGTTCTGCATCGCGTCTTGCGGCATCGGCCAGGTCACGTGATTGCTTCACGTCATCGAGCTGCTTCAGCGTCGACTTGAACATCAGCGCCGCACCTCCGACGCCGATGAGGCAGGCTGCAGCCGCAATGCCCAGCAGCAGATACAGCCGCCACTGCATGGCCGCAATTCGCGCTTGAATGAGATTGTCAAATCGATTGGCCGCGAAAGCCCATAACTGTTCGGCATCGGCAATGATATGATCCGAGGAAGAACCGAATTCCTTTGCGGAAGCCAGACCGTCGATCATTTGCTGAGCGTCAGGCCTGGAGAAAATGCTGGCGATTTCGTCGGGATGTTCTGCCATCTCCTTGACCTGTGCCAGAGACGCGGAGTATGCCTCGTTGTCTCCGGAAAAGTCAGCGGCCGCCTCGACGCCATGCACCGTGCGCTCCAGCGATTCATCCCACGATCCCGCCCGCAAGAGCAGAAGTATGGTTTCATCGTGATCGACCGCACGATCGCGAACGGCCCGCGTTGTCAATGTCCAAAGATCGACATAGTCGTTCAGCGCATCCGGGGCGTGCTGGCCGAAGATAGAGCCCAGGTAATAGGTCTCAGCACCTGAGTCGAGAATAATGTTGGAATGGCCGGCGGCGGCCTGTTGAAGATCGACGAGGCTTGCGACCGCGAAACGCTTGTCCGCCCCGAAGGTCAGCAGAGTTGCGAGCGCCGTATCATATTCCTTTTTGACATTGAGTTGGACGGCGAGCGCAAGACCGGACTTCCGCAATGCATCGACTGTGGCGTCATCAAGCTTGCCTGACGCCGCACCAATCGCCACGGGCATGACCAGACGGTTCATCTCGACGCCGAGCAATTCACGCCTAGCGAACTCCATATCTTCGCGCAGCGAGTGGACCATGAAATAGGACAGCACCATCATCGGCAGAAGCAACACGCCGACGATGGCGCCCAGTTTCAGTCCGGCGACGCGCGATGCAAGTGCTGAAGTCAATTCAAATGATCCTCACAACAAATTTCGAGATTAAGGGCATGATCAGACTCATGCTGCATTGCTGATGGGTTGATCGGCGGGAAACCACGCGATGAAGCGTGCACCCTCGCCCGGAGCCGACTGGATGTCGAGCCCGCCATTATGATCTCGCAGTATTTTTTCAGCCGCGGGTAAACCAAGTCCGGTGCCAAAACTCTTGGTGGTAAACAGTGGCTCAAGAACCTTCGCCAATACGTCAGCGGTCATTCCAGGACCGTTGTCCGCAACTGTGACTTCGATACCGCGTGCCGCATGTCTGCTCGCAATCGTGATGCGCGGAACATCGGTGGTAAATTTCTTGGGATCATCGCCCTTGCCCACCATCGCCTCCGACGCATTGGAAATGAGATTGACGAAGGCCCGGCTGAGCCGCGCCATGTCGATGACGGCTTTGGTGCAATCAAGTCCGAAGTCGCATTCGATTG
>JANLTS010000002.1:0-2683 GCA_031363045.1 Hyphomicrobiales bacterium | reverse complement strand
TGGGGTTGGTCGCCAAGAACGTCGTTGGCATCGTGCTCCTCCTTACTGGCCGGTTGTAACTGACGAGATGACGGCAAGTCGCGTTGTGGCAGTGGTCTCGACAGGGGCGGAAATGGAGAGATGGGAGAGGGGTGACGTGGGCAGCTCTTTGCCGCTACCTGAACTAGGCAAAAAGTGACAAATATGCACTTGACGTAGTAGATTTTGACATGCACTGGAAAGAAGACACGCCGACGCTCGCATCCAGAGGTGCCACTGATGTGGCATGGGTAATTTATCGCGCGCTCATGGCTAGCTCCCCCTTGGCATGCGTTGAAGAGCCTGGAGATGGGCCAGGAGTGATAGACGGATCGTTTGACCTAACGGATGTCGCCAAGCTTTTGATGCGGGAATGCGGTGATGACCGTTTCTGACGTAGTGGCCAGTACGTCACGCGTGGTGACAGTCAGATCGTAAGAGACGACTTTTCCCTTATAAGTAGCTATGAAGGACGATCCCTCGATGTCCCCGCCGCTAAAGAGTACTCCAGGGATTTGGACTTGAGGAGATTTGTAGCCACGTGAGGCGTGTGCTTTGAATTTCGCCATTGACGCCACAAATTCAACCGCATGACCGACGACATGCCGAACGGCTTCATACCGAGGAAAAGCGTCTCGGAACTGTGTGCTGGCGTCTCTCAATTTGCTAACATCGACTGCTTTCTCAACCGTACTGCATGAGGCTAGCAAACTGTTGATAGATTGAAGGCAGCACCCAAAATTGTAAATCTGGATAGCTCCATCTCTCGCCGCGATTAGTCCCCATTGCCGTTGCGGGTTCGTTGGGGGTTCATTCTTGGAAAACTCAAAAAGCGCCAAATTGGCGGAAAAGCTTTGTGAAATGCTTGCCAAAAAAAGCAGGTGCATCTGAAGAAAATGTGCGGCATCCTGCTCGTCAGAAGGGATTGAGATTTGGTCAATCCTTGGAATCACAGAGATTGGCAACTTCATGTCAGACAGACCTCCAGATTATGCGGCTGAAGAAATAGAACGCCGTGTGAACGCCGCGCTTAAGCGCGCATTCACTAAGCCGCAAGTCCCGGCAAAAAAAGAAACCGGGCAAAAAGGGCCTGCCACCAAGGCAGGCTAGCTTTTCTTCCTCATCCGCCAGAGCTTCATGGCCAACTGCCTAGTGGTCTGAGGCTTGACCAGCTTGTTGATAGGTCAAGCGCTTGCCAGCGGCACCGCGTACCGCGTCAGCAGCACGTTCGGCGTCTGAAACACCAAGGCCAATACGGCGGTTATATCGGAAATCAAATTCCGCAAGGTAGCGGTGAAGAAACGCCCTTCTTGCTGGCAGCCATGAGGTGAAAGCCCATAACCCACTTGTGCAACGGGATATGGCTGCGCTCCATGACGGAACCAACGGTAACAGAGAACGGCTTTTTGCATTCATTGCACTGATAGACGCCCGGCCGGTGGGACTTACCCTGCATCTTGGTGACGCGCTCAGGATCGGCATTGCCACAATGCGGGCAATACGGTCCTTCCGGCCAACGAAGGCTTTCCAAATGCTCGCGGGCTTTATTCTCATCGTGAAAAATGGGGTCTGTGAGGTTCATGACTTGCATCCTGTTGAGTGCACAATTAGGCAAAAAGTCCTTGACAGATCGTGCATTGTAGGACTATATCCCCCTCAGCCAATCCGGAAAGGAGGGGACATTGTCGACAGCGTCTCGAAATGACCGGATCGGTTTGCAGCGCCTGCGGGGCAGGGGAGTGACAGCGCCTCCGCCACCCGGGAGTTTCGGGCAAGACCCTTGGACATTACGATCCAAGCGCCTTCAATGGCTAGAGATTGGCGCCTTGCCGCCAACCTCCAAGAGCTTGTCCCTGGCCGAAATCGCTGCGTCTTCAGCAAAGGCTTCGGGCCTCAAATTCCAAACCACTTTCCATTGCACGTGCAGGCTTGAAGCCGGGGCGGGGACATCCCCTCCACTTTTCTTTTCGCGATCCCGAACGGTGCCGCCATGACCGGACTGAAATGACAGGGCTGAAATGACCGGACCGCCAGAGCGCAACTCCGCACCGCAACCGTCGCCGCGCGGCCGCGCGCCCACGCGTGAGCCAAAGGTCACACGCCGTCCGTGGACGGGGTACACCGGTCACGATATGGCGCGCGCCGAACCGTTGCCCCGCTGTCCAAAGCATCGCTGCCGCCGCGCCAAGGCCTGCCTTGCGGCCCTCGACAATCTCTATTGCCAACGCACCCATCATTCGCTTGCCGAACAGCGGCTCATCCACTTGCAGGACCCGGTGCAGCGGGAGCTCGACAGCGTTCCGGAGGTCGATGACGACGATGACCTGAACGCCCGGGTGGAGCGCATCGCCGCCTTGGCGCAAATCCGCCGCGCCCATGATGCCGACATGCTGGGCTTGTGGAAGGCCGGTGCATTGAGCCACCGCTTTGGCCCGTACAAAGCTTGCGGCGTTGTGCTGAAACCGCCTCCCAGGGCTTATGTGGACCTCCCCGGTGACCCGTCGAAAACAAGGGTGGACAAGCCGCCGGAGCGGACGTATAGACCCCGCCATCGGCCCCGTTTTCGCGGGGCCGAACGTCCTTGACGGGACGGGCGCATAGCTCAGGTGGTAGAGCAGCTGACTCTTAATCAGCGGGTCGTAGGTTCGAGTCCTACTGCGCCCAC
>JANLTS010000670.1:0-1999 GCA_031363045.1 Hyphomicrobiales bacterium | reverse complement strand
CCGATGTTGCGGCGGATTGATCTCGGACTCCTCGACATTGCGCTCCCCGCTAACGGAGCTACCACCACGTTCAATACCAGCGTCGATTTCTGATCGTCCTATCATCTAGCCACGAATGCCATCTTCCGCAGAAGGCGGCATTCGTGTTTACAACTAGCAAAACTTGGTCGCTCTACTGCGGTTATCGGTGTGGTGACCAGTTCGAGAAGCGCCGAAAGCTCACGGAAGTTTGGGCAGCATTCTGTCAGCCGGTGACAGGCAGCAAGGTGATTTCGTTGGCAGGAGCACGCACCTAATTCAGTTGTTTTGCGTAAGGCGTTATGTCTCTGGCGTGGAGGCCTTCCGATGACGTGCTCACCTCAAGACCAGCTTCACCAGTCGGCCAGGAAAACGACAGACCGGCAATGTTGAGGCGGTTGAAGCCATTCTCGGTCGTGAACTTTCCCTGAGCATGCTGCTCAATCATGGTGGAATTGCAGTGCGTCACAAGCTTGAGCAATCGAAGACCGTCTTCCCGGTTCAATTGCACCCGAATAGCTTGCCGGAAGCCCACTTCGTTCAGGCTGTCTCCAAACTGCATCGAAGCACGCAAGAGGCTCATCAGAGGGTTGACCATGGCGATTCTCCACAATAGCGGACGAGTTTCGTAACGATTTGATAACCCTCTGTTTCTTAACGGCAGGTTGCTATATCCCCTTCAATCTTAGGTACAACCAAACGGCTGGCGCGGTGACGGATGCACCTCTTCCCGCACACAGGATTTGATTGTCCGGCAATCAATCGAAATGCGAACAATTGCGTTCATCTTTTTGTTTGTTGAGCGGTGGTTGATCGGAATGCTTGGTTATCAGGATGTAGACGTTGTGTCTGCCTCGTCCATGATCTGCATTAGCCCGCTTCAACGTTGCAGGGTTCTGGCCGACCGGACCGATGGCCAGATACAGCACGAAAGCCGCGACGGCGCGCTTGCAGCCACCGATCCGACTCGATCGCCACGCTTGCGGGACAAGTCCGGGGGAGGGACAAGGCCATTAGCTTCGGGACTATCTGCGCCGCACCGAGTTCCCACCCGCCAGAATGCCATTGATCAGGTCCGCGACGGCCATGTGCATCTGTTCCTGGCCATCATTGTCGGCACCGTTGGAATGGGCGGCGGCGGCATCCTGCAGAATGCCAACGATTTCACGCTCCGGCAGGATGTTTCGGTCGTTCAACGCCAGCAACAGCGACTCGCATATTGCGAGTGCGGCGTTACCTGCCACATCGGGAACATAAGGCATACTCAGACCTTTCATCGGAGCATCAGGTGACCAAGCGATTTGCCCGGCGCACCATCAATCTATATATGATCATAGACGTTCCATGATATGGATGACTGAGGTAGATCAGTCTGCGCACCAATTGCTCGGGCTATGGGATCGATCGTGGCGGTTTCAAGCCCAAAATATGCGGCGCTTTCCTCAAGGAACTTCGTTCGGTGACATCCCAACAATCGCCGTTTGCCCGAAAGCTGGGAGCGTTCGTCGCCCTGTCGGGTGAGGAGTTGTCCGCGCTGGACCGACTGCATGGCCGGCGCAAGAGCTTTATCGCCGGGCATGATATGGTCCATCAGGGGCAGGTCAATCAGTCCGCCTACATCCTCGCTTCGGGTTGGGTGTGTTCCTACAAGCTGCTGTCGGGCGGTACCCGTCAGATTGTCGATTTCCAGATCCCGGGCGATTTTCTGGGCCTGCGCTCGGTGCTGTTTCGGACGGCCGATCACAACATCGAACCCTTGACACGCGTCGAGGCGTCCGAAGTGCTGGTAAGTGATCTGCTGGACACCTTCAGCAAGACGCCAAGGCTAGCCACCGCCGTACTGTGGGCCGCGTCGCGGGACGAAGCGATGGTGGTGGAACATCTGGTGGGCATCGGGCGCAGGGATGCCAAGGAACGCACCGCGCATTTCCTTCTGGAACTGGGTGCGCGGCTGAAGCTGGTGGGCTTGGGTACAGCTCTG
>JANLTS010000643.1:0-2473 GCA_031363045.1 Hyphomicrobiales bacterium | reverse complement strand
CGTCAGGCACGGAAAAAGTTAACACAATGGCGATTGTTAGCACGAAGAATTTTTCGGCGGCTGTTACCTGGGTAACATGTTGGGTCCTGCCGTGCCCGTCAAATGCTCGGAAGTTGCCTGGAATCAGCATGTGAAAGCTTTGAAAGGATTACCGTTTCGGCAAATCATTAGAATCGTCCGTACACCGCCAGACCCGGAACTGGCCGGATTGGCGGGCCGTGAGGGACTTAATGTTGATGCAAAACATTTGACGGTTCGGTCCGCGGCTGTAACGTTCGTCACAGCCCTTGCGCCGAATGACTTCTACAACGATACAGTTTTTCAGTATCGGATGAAAGGTGGTTACCCATGGCGACGATCAGTACCTCGATTAACACCAACACCCTCATCGACATGACGGCGCCGCGGCTGGTGCAATATTCGAGCGGTTACACCAGCACATTTCAGGGACTTGTCTCGACCAGCACCAATTTTTCCTGGATTTCCGAGGACCGGTTTTTCACCTTCAACAGCGCCACCGACATTGACATCATTGGCGCGGGTTTCACCTACACAGGCAGCGGCGACAGCCGAGAGCTGGCTTCAGGCACCATCAGCCGCATTTCGATCGACATCAGCAACGATGCCGGATCCGAAACTACCGGCGATCTCGTCATCACCGGAACCGAGGGTCTCGTCGTTTCGAACATCGACAAGGACGATCCGCGCACTTTCTGGAACGAGGTGCTGAAGGGCGACGATGTTTTCCTGCTTTTGGGCCTGGCGGAAGTGGATATCGGCCTCAAGTTCTCGTTCATTTTCGGCGATGATCTTGCCTCAGCCACATCGTCCACGCCCGGCGTCATATCCGATCGTGGCGGTAACGACACGATTCTCGGCGCCGACAACAACTTCTATTTCTACGGCGATGTCGTTGATGTCATCGGCTTCGATTCCGGCGAATTCGGATATTTTCCCGCCGAATACGATGCCGGTGACGACAAGATTTTCAGCGCCATCACCGACCGCGCGAACGTGATGATCGGAGATGCCGAGAACGTCGGAATCTCCGGCATCCTGCACGGCGGCAACGACACACTCGACAACCACAAGTCGTCTGGCGGCGGCTACACGACCGGCGACGCCACCAATGTCAGGGACGGCGGCATCGTCTACGGCGGCAATGACGAGATTTACACCTCTGGCAACGGCCCTGGCGGCGCCAAGGTCACCGGCTGCGGCGATGTGTTGATTATGGGCGGCAATAGCACCGTGATCGGCGGCGACGACATAATCTTTGCTCATGGCGCCGCCAACCTGAGCGGCGATGTCGGACAATGCTTGCAGATCAGCCCGGCTCCAAAAGTCACCATCGTCGGCGGTGACGACCAAATTAGCGGCAGCGCATTTGACGATCATGCCAGCGGCGATGTCGGATTTCTCGGCGTTCTGGACGGCAGTATTGCGTCTCTTCAAGGGGGCGACGATATCGTCTTTGGCAACGCCGGTGACGACGAAATCTACGGGGAATATGACCCTCGCTATGCCACTGTCCTGAACAATGCTGTCACCGGAGGTAACGATACGCTCGACGGCGGCGCCGGAAACGACCGGGTTTTCGGCCAGACTGGTGATGATATCGTGAATGGCGGTGATGGTTTCGACCGGCTTGATGGCGGCAGCGGAAGAGATACGCTGACTGGCGGTCTGGGCCGGGACATCTTGTATGGTGGGGCGAATGCCGACGTTTTCCTTTTTTCGGCGATCGCCGACTCCGTCACCGGGGCGGCGCGCGATTTTATCCGTGATTTCACACACAATGCCGATGTGATCGACTTGCGGAGCATTGATGCGGTTCCGGGCGGCAGCGACGACGCGTTCACGTTTATTGGGACCGGGCCGTTTACCGATATTGGTCAGGTGCGGCTGGTGCAGGTCAATGGCGTCAGTTTGCTGCTGATCAACACCGTGGCCGGCGGTGGAGCGGAATCGGCCATTGCCTTGCGCAACTCGGATGCGGCGTTCCTGGATGCTGGTGACCTCCTGCTTTAGCGCCCCCGACAGGCGCTTGCGTTTCCCTCGCGGTCCCGCTATAGGCCGCCCCGTTACTTGTAACTCACACGCGGGGTCAGGCTCCGGCACATGAGGCGATAAGCCTCCACATAGTGCCAGAACCATCCGGTGCCGGGATATCCCGGTCACTCGAGCCCGCGGCGGATCAACCGGAAAAGGACTTAGAAGCATAATGGCAGTGCCAGATTTCACCATGCGCCAGCTCCTCGAAGCAGGCGTCCACTTCGGCCACCAGACCCACCGTTGGAACCCGAAGATGAAGAACTTCATTTTCGGCAGCCGCAACGGCATTCACATCATCGACCTCTCGCAAACCGTGCCGATGCTGCATCAGGCGCTACTGGTTGTTGCCGATACGGTCGCCAAGGGCGGTCGCGTGCTGTTCGTTGGCACCAAGCGTTCGGCAGCCGAGCAGATCGCC
>JANLTS010000628.1:0-7447 GCA_031363045.1 Hyphomicrobiales bacterium | reverse complement strand
GCCGAACGCAAGGGCCCTTCGAGGCTCGCTGACGCGAGCGCCTCAGGGTGAGGGAATTTACAAAACCCTCATGTTGAGGTGCTCACGGCAACGCCGTGAGCCTCGAAACGTAGGCCCCGGGAACGTATCTCAACAGTCTATCTGGTCTGAGCCCAAAACGCCCGCTCTTCCTGGCAAGGCCTCTCGACGGCGAGGTTGTGTTAGCATAGTCTCCGCCACTGCACGAAAGTGATAAGGCGGCGGTGGGGGATTTCTCTTGGCTTCAGTCGATATTGTGAATGCACGCAAGTCCTATGGTGACCAGGAAGTCATCCATGGTGTCACGATCGATATAGCCGATGGCGAGTTTGTCGCCCTGGTGGGGCCATCGGGTTGCGGCAAGTCCACGCTGTTGCGGATGATCGCCGGGCTTGAGGAGATCAGCGGCGGCGACATCATGATCGGCGACCGCATCGTCAACGGCCTGCAGCCGAAAGACCGCGACATCGCCATGGTGTTTCAGAACTACGCGCTCTACCCGCACAAGACGGTGGCCCAGAACATGGGCTTCGCGCTGAAACTCAGAAAGGCGCCGAAATCCGAGATCGATACCAGGGTCAACAAGGCGGCCGAAATCCTCGGGCTGGTGCCCTATCTCGAGCGGTATCCGCGCCAACTGTCGGGCGGCCAGCGCCAGCGCGTCGCCATGGGCCGGGCCATCGTGCGCGATCCGAAAGTGTTTCTCTTCGATGAACCCTTGTCCAATCTCGATGCCAAGTTGCGCGTGCAGATGCGCGCCGAGATCAAGGAACTGCATCAGCGCCTGAGGACAACCACGGTTTACGTGACCCATGACCAGGTCGAGGCGATGACCATGGCCGACAAGATCGTCGTGCTGCATGATGGCATCGTCGAACAGGTGGGAACCCCGCTCGAACTTTATGACCGTCCGGCCAATCTCTTCGTGGCGGGCTTCATCGGATCGCCGTCGATGAACATGTTCAACGGCACGATTCGTGGCGGGCCGAAGCCATGGTTCGAGACAGTTGGAGGTGCCAAGCTGCCGCTGGCCAAGGCGCCCGATGGTTCCGATGGTCGGGCAGCGGTCTATGGCATCAGACCAGAGCATCTTGTGCTTGGCGGCGAACTCCAGTTGCAGGTCACAATCACCGAGCCGACCGGGGCTGAGACCCAGGTGTTGGGCAAGATCGGTGGAGACAAGATCAACGGCGTGTTCCGCGAGAGGGTCACGACGAAACCGGGCGAGATGCTGGCGTTCGCGCCGGACCTCTCGCTCGTGCATCTCTTCGATGCGAAATCCGGCAGCCGCATCTCGTAAAGCCCGGGGGGAACTCGGCTGACAGCGCGGCGGACGAACCAGAAAATTCGTTCGTACACAGATGAAACAGCCTGGAACGCGCCGTCACTGGCGGGCCGGTTTGGATGGTTTGCAGTCGGCGTAGACCTCAACCCATAGCTGCGTTATCATGGACTCGCTGGCGATAGGCCTCATTCCGAGACTGGGCCAGCACAATGGGGGACTACAATGGATATTATGTCACTTATCATTCAGCTGATCGCCGGCGCGGTGGGCGGCAACGCGGCAGGTGCTGCGCTCAAGGAAAAGAGTCTTGGCGGCACCGGCAATTCGATTGCTGGTGCAATTGGTGGCCTCATCCTCGGCCAGATTGTTTCGCGCATGACCGGTGGGGCCGTGACGCCTGACGCCGCCGCAGCTGTTGCGTCCAGCCTCGACATTGGGGCGATCATCAAGAATCTCGCCAGTGGTGGTATCGGCGGCGCTGTGCTGGCAGCCGTCGCCGGCATGATCAAGAACCGTTAGAACCGCCGAAACCCGCCGCGCCTTCACGTGCGCGGCGGGTTTTTGTTTTTAGAAGTCCCGGCTAGCGGTTGTTGCCCTTGCCCGAGGACTTGCCGCTGTTCTTGCCGCCGTTCTTGCCGCTATCCTTGGCGCTGTCCTTGGCAGCCTTTTCGGCGGCCTTGTTGGCATCCTTCAGATCTTTCAGAGCATCCTTGGCGGCCCTTTCGGCGGCTCTGTTGGCATCTTTCAGGGCTTCTTTGGTGGCCTTGTCTGCCGCTGCCTTTACTGCAGCCTGGTTGGCCTTCTTCAGGTCCTTGAGGGCATCCTTGGCGGCGTCTTCTGCTGCTTTGTTGGCGTCCTTCAGAGCCTTCACCGGATTGACGGAGTCATCGGAATCCTCGTCTTCATCCGAGTCATCGCCGTCGTCGTCCGAGTCATCTTCATCCGAGTCATCGCCGTCGTCGTCCGAGTCATCCTCGTCCGAGTCGTCGCCGTCGTCGTTCGAGTCATCCTCGTCCGAGTCGTCATCATTATCACCACCTTGATCATCGGTGCCATCGTCGTCATCGGAATCAGGCGTGTCGTCATCATTGCCGCCGCCCTGGTCGGGGGTGCCATCGTCATCGCTGGAACTATCGCCAGCAATGGCTGCGGTTGCAGCGAAGGGCTGGTATTTGCCGGCAACCGGGCCAAGGCCATAGATGCCGAGACCAAAGAGCAGGGCCATCAGGGATGTGGAGTAGCGCATGGTTCATTTCCTCTCGTTGAATTTGTGCTTCGTTCTCGAAGGCACGCGCAACATGCGGCATGCGCGCTGACAGTTGGATGAGAGGCACTGTCAGCCAAGTGTCAGGATCTACAAGAATTGCTTGCGGCTATCGATTCAATTTGAGGAAGGTGTTGGCGTAAAGCTTCCGAAGCTCGGCCTTCTGCACCTTGGCCATGGCATTGCGGGGCAATTCGGCAATCCCGAAAATGCGCTTTGGAACCTTGAATTTCGCCAGCGTTTCCGAGAGCTTGGCGATCAACTCTAACTCGGGCGGCAATATCGACTTGAAAGTCACCACGGCAATCACGGCTTCGCCGAAATCCGGGTGGGGAACGCCGATCACCGCTGATTCACCAATTTCCGGAAGGCCATCGAGCGCGTCTTCGATCTCCTTGGGGTAGACGTTGAGGCCGCCGGTGATGATCAGATCCTTGGCCCGGCCGGCGATGGTGACACGGCCTTGCGCATCGATGGTGCCGATATCGCCAGTGATGAACCAGCCATCATCGGTGAACTCTTCCTTTGTCTTCTCCGGCAAACGCCAGTAGCCCTTGAAGACATTGGGGCCGTTCACCTCAATGACGCCAGGCTGCTCGCCACGGATTCGAACCGATACACCGGGCAGGGCAAAGCCAACTGTACCGGGCAGGCGGGCACCTTCATATGGGTTGGAGGTGATCATGCCGGTTTCGGTCATGCCATAGCGCTCGAGAATGGCGTGGCCGGTCAGCGCCGCGAAGTCGCGATGCGTTTCGGTCAGCAGGGGCGCCGAGCCGCATATGAACAGCCGCATGTGGCGGGCGGTTTCGACGTTGAAGTCCGCCGCCGCCACGAGCCTGGTGTAGAAGGTTGGCACACCCATCAGCATCGTCGCGTGCGGCATGGCGGCGATCAGACCTTTGGCATCGAACTTGTCGAACCAGATCATCTCAGCGCCCGCAAGAAAGCAGGTGTTGAGCGCCACGAAGAGCCCATGCACATGAAAGACCGGCAGCGCGTGGAGCAGCACATCCGCTTTCGCGATGCGCCAGAGTTTCACCAGCATCTCGGCATTGGAGCGCAAGTTGCCGTGGCTGATCATGGCGCCCTTGGAGCGGCCGGTGGTGCCGGACGTATAGAGTAACCCTGCAAGATCATCGACCCCGCGCTCCGCCGTCTCGTGATGGTCGTCCATCTGCGTGGCCATGGCGCTCAGCGAGCCTTCGCCATGGGCGTCGAGGTTGACCACGGCGAAGACCTTATGGCGATCGGCCAGCTTGCGCATCGATGGCTGGTTGGCCGGATCGCAGACGATGAGTTTCGGTTGGGCGTCGGCGATGAAATAATCGGCTTCGCTCTCGGTATAGGCGGTGTTCAAGGGCTGATAGACGCCGCCGGCTTTCAGCACCCCCAGATACAGCAACACATTGGCGATGGATTTTTCCACCTGCACGGTGACGCGTTCGCCAGGTTCCACGCCCAAGGCGGCCAAGGCATTGGCATAGCGCGCGGCACCGGCCAGCAGGTCATTGAAACTCAGGCTGAGACCGCCATCGGCAGATGTGATGGCGGTCCTGCCGCCCGCTACCCGGAAACAGGCTTCAAAGCCGCAGTACAAGTTTTGATTCGACACCGCAGATTAATCTTTCCGTCAAAACACCGTCATGTGGCCGTCATTCTGCACCGGCACATTCATCGGCGCGGAACAGGTTCTTCGGTTCCGCACACCCCAACTGCCCCTCCATGCCGTGGTGCTCCGGTTCTCGGCCCCTCTGGACCGCATAACACCCGGCATGGTTTTTCTTGATCTCAAGCTTTGAGAAACGTCTTCATGCGTTTCAAGGCCTCGGTGATGTCGGTCTCGCTCGCCGCGTAGGAGAGCCGCATATAGCCCTTGCCATTGGCGCCGAAACTTTCGCCGAAGATCAGCGCCACATAGGCCTTGTCGAGCAACTCACGCGCGAGATCGCGTGACGCCCAGCCGGTGCCCTCAATGTTGGGGAAGGCGTAGAAGGCGCCGCCCGGCACGCGGCAGCGCACGCCCTTGATGGCATTCAAACCGGCCACCACGATGTCGCGGCGCTTCTGGAAGCTTTTGCGGAAGGCCTCGATCTCGTCCATCGGCCCGGTGATGGCGGCAAGCCCGGCCATCTGGGTGGCGACGGATGTGCAGGAGTGGTCGACGGTAATGAGTTTCTTCACATATTCGATCAGGTGCTTTGGCCAGATGCCAAATCCCAAGCGCCAGCCGGTCATGGCGAAGGTCTTCGACCAGCCATCCAAGATGATGGTGCGATCGCGCAGTTCCGGGAAACTCAGGAACGATACGAAGTCGACGCCGTCATAGACCTGGTGGCTGTAGATTTCGTCGGACAAAATCGCCACATGCGGATGCTTCGCCAGGCCATGCGCCAGCTTGGTGATTTCTGCCCTCGAGACCACACCACCCGTCGGGTTGGCGGGCGAATTGATGATGATGAGCCGGGTGGCCGGCGTGATCAGCGACAACACCTCCTCGGCATCGAAGCCGAAGTCCTTCTCCTCGCGAATGGGATAAGGGACAGGTGTCGCACCGCTGGAACGTGCCGCATCGCGGTAGGGGGGGAAGCCGGGGTCGGGATAAAGGATTTCGGCTCCCGGCCCACCAAACATCTGGCAGGCGAAATAGAATGTCACCTTGCCGCCCGGCACGATCACTACCTCATCGCCGGAGATCGGTGCGTTGAAGCGTTTGCCCACATATTGCGCCACCGCATCGCGTAAAACGACGAGGCCCTGTGGTGAGCTATAACCATGCGGCCCATCGCGAACCGCCTTCTCGGCGGCCTCGAGGATATGTTTCGGCGGCGAAAAGTCCGGCTGGCCAATCCCTAGATTGATGACAGGATGCCCCTTGGCTTTCAGCGCATTGGCGCGGTCAAGCACGGTGAAGGCGGTTTCTTCCTCGATGGCGGCAACGGCGGGGTTTATTTTCAGCATCAGGTCACATCATCTATTGCGGGGTCTAGCAGATGGCTGACATTGCGTCCGCCGTGGCCTGTTTCTACGGCTTTCGCGAAGATGTCCGCAACGGATTCCGTCAAGTGCGTCATGCAACCCAGCTTCGCGGCGAGCTCGGTGTAGTAGCCGATGTCCTTGTTGGCGTTGGCGAGTGCAAAGCGGTAGCCGTCGAAATCGCCTTTCAAGGCCGGTTCCACCATCTTCTTTAGCACGCCGGAATTGCCGGAGCCGTTGAGCATCACCTCATAAAGGTCCTTCCAGTCGATCTGGGCAAGCTTCGCCGCGCCAAAGACTTCGGCCACCAGCGCCACCATGCCGGTGACGAGGTAGTTAGAGATGAGTTTCGCCGTGTGGCCCGAGCCCGTCGGCCCAAAATGCTTGATCGTCGTGGCAAAGCTACTGAGCAGGGGCGCAATGCGGGCAAAGGTTTCCGCATCCGCCCCACACAGTACACCGAGATGGCCCAGTTCAGCCTGTTCCGGTCCACCGGTCAGGGGAATGTCGGCATAGGCCACTCCGATAGTCTTGAGATCATGGGCCAGTTGGCGTGTGGCTTCGGGCGCCGAGGTGCCGGAGTCGAGGATAATGTGCCCTTGCCGCAAATGCGGTTTCAACCCCAGGATGGTGTCCGCCACCACTTTCGAGGTGGTGACGCAGAGCAGGATGACATCGGCCCTGGCGATACCGGCCAAGTCCTTCACCTCGACAGCGCCTTTGACCACGAGATCGTCGATGGGGCCACGGTTGCGATGGGCGATGACGCTCAACGCGTGGCCATGCTTCAACAGATTGACAGCCATGCCATGGCCCATCATGCCGCTGCCGATCAGTCCGATGTGCATGCTTGCCTCGCTCCTCTGCTGCGTTTAAGCAGACGCTCGATTACGTCTTCTCCCGTGAAGCGGGAGAAGAAGGGACCCGTTGCGCAAGCAACGGGGAGATGAGGGGAAGCTGGCCTTGCTTTCGCAGTCAAGCCCGGTTTCCCTCACCTATCCCAAGCTTCGCTTGGGCCCCTTTCCTCTCCCGCTTGCGGGAGAGGACGTTTAGGGCATTTCGAACGATTTGGGAGCATTCCATCATTGCGCTGCATCGCAATTTCATCAATGGCGAATGGCTCGAGGGCAAGGGCGTCCGCGAGAACATCAACCCGTCGGACATCACCGAGGTCATCGGTGAATATGCCCAGGCCGACAAGACGCAAGCGGAAGCGGCCATCGCCGCGGCCCGTGCGGCACAACCGGTGTGGGCGGCCACCACGCCGCAGCAGCGCGCCGACGCGCTGGAGTTCATCGGCACCGAGCTGCTGGCCCGCAAGGACGAGATTGGCAAGCTCCTGGCCCGCGAGGAAGGCAAACCCCTTGCCAATGGCATCGCCGAGACGACGCGCGCCGCGCAGATTTTCAAATTCTTCGCGCAAGAGTGTCTCCGCACCGAAGGTGTGGCTGTCGCCTCAGTCCGTCCCGGCGTCGATATTCTGGTGACGCGCGAGCCGGTCGGCGTCGTCGGCCTCATCTGTCCGTGGAATTTCCCGATTGCCATTCCGGCCTGGAAAATGGCGCCGGCCATCGCGTTTGGTAATACCGTGGTGTTCAAGCCCGCTGACCTGGTTCCGGGCTGCGCCTGGGCGCTGGTCGAAATCGCCTCGCGCTCTGGCCTGCCCAAGGGCGTGCTCAATCTGGTCATGGGCCGTGGCTCGGTGGTCGGCCAAACGATGCTCGAATCGCGCGATGTCAATGCCATCTCGTTCACCGGTTCGGTCGAGACGGGCGCCAAGGTTGCCATGGCGTGTGCCACGCGCGGCGCCAAGTATCAGCTCGAAATGGGTGGCAAGAACCCGCTTGTCGTGATGGATGATGCCAATCTTGATATCGCTGTGAATTGTGCCCTCGATGGTGCCT
>JANLTS010000620.1:0-14478 GCA_031363045.1 Hyphomicrobiales bacterium | reverse complement strand
GGCTCGAAGCGCGATGGCACCAGAATCGTATCGCACCCCGCCTGGATAAGATGCGATAGTGCTTCTTCATAACCAACAAGCACGCCGATCCGGCCAGGGTAGCGTTCGGCCGCCGCCATGATATCGCGTTCGATTGCCGCTTCACCAGCGCCAATCAGCGCCAATCGCGCGCCGGAAGCCACCAGTTGATCGAGACCAGCGGCAAAGATATCCATGCCCTTCTGCCAGGTGAGCCTGCTCACCACGCCATGCAGAATGCCATCCTCCGGATCGAGCTTGAATCGCTTTTCCACCGCGCGCTTGTTGGCAACACGTTTGTCGAAGGACTTGACCGTATAGTGTGCCGCGATGTCGCGGTCGCTGGCCGGGTCCCACACCGAAGTGTCGATGCCGTTGACGATGCCGCTCACTACATGGCGTCTTGCCCGCAGCAAGCCGTCGAGACCCATGCCATACTCAGGCGTACAGATTTCCTGCGCATAGGTGGGGCTCACCGTGGTGATGGAGTCGGCCGTCGCCAACCCGCCTTTGAGGAAACACACGCTGCCGTAATATTCGAGCCCATCAATCGAAAACGCCCGTGGCGGCAACCCGAATGAGCCAAAGAGCGAGGCCGGAAACTGGCCCTGGAAAGCGATGTTATGCACCGTCATCACGCTTTTCGGCCCACCGCGGAATCGCAGGAAAACCACCGCGAGTGCCGCTTGCCAGTCATGCGCATGCAGGATGTCGGCGCGATAGTTGGCGAACTTTCCCGAGGCGAGATCGGCGGCTGCCATCGACAGCGCGCCATAGCGTTGGCCATTGTCAGGCCAGTCCTTGCCGTCCGGTCCGAGATAGATGTTGCCCGGACGGTCATAGAGATGCGGCGCATCGACTGCGACAATATCGAGGCTCTTGGCCTTGCCGCGCAGGAGGCGCACTTCGCCGCCGTAGAGATCGGGATAGCGGTGCAACTCGCTGGCATTCTGCAGTGCCGCCATCACGGCGGGATAGCCGGGAACGACCGACAACATCTCGACGCCATGCGGCTTGAGCGCTGCCGGCAGCGCTCCCGTCACATCGGCCAGCCCGCCGGTCTTCACCAGCGGGAAGAGTTCGGAGGCGACCGAGAGGACCTTCATCCGTTGAGCCGCTCGATCATCGGCTTGGTGATCAGGCAGATGCCGCTGGTGGTGCGGCGGAAGCGTTTGGCGTCAAGCTCAGGGTCTTCGCCGACGACGAGTCCCTCAGGGATCACCACGCCGCTGTCGATCACCACTTTCTTGAGCGAGCAGTTACGGTTGACATTGACATGCGGCAGCACCACAGCCTCCTCGAGCGAGGAGAACGAGTTGACCTTGACGCCGGTGAACAACAGGCTGCGGCGCACCGAGGCCCCCGATACCATGCAGCCGCCCGACACCAGCGAGGCGACGGCACTGCCGCGCCGGCCTTCGATATCATGTACGAACTTGGCGGGCGGCGTCACCTCGCCATAAGTCCAAACTGGCCAGTTCTGGTCGTAGAGATCAAGTGCGGGGAGCGTTTCGGTGAGATCGATATTGGCTTCCCAATAGGCATCGACGGTGCCGACATCGCGCCAATAGGCTTCGGCCTCATGCGCCGAGCGCACGCAGGAATGGGTGAAGCGATGCGCCACCGCCTTGCCGCCGCTGACGATCGCCGGAATGATGTCCTTGCCGAAGTCGCGGCTCGACTTGGGATCGCTGGCGTCGCGGCGCAATTGCTCGGCGAGAAAGTTGGTCTCAAAGACATAGATACCCATCGAGGCCAGCGCCATGCTCTCATTGCCGGGAATGCCCGGCGGATCCTTGGGCTTCTCAAGGAATGCGGTGATGCGGTCCGTGGTGTCGACATGCATGACGCCGAAGCCCACGGCTTCCATGCGTGGCACTTCGAGACAACCGATGGTGACGTCGGCGCCACTATCGACATGCTGCTGCAGCATCAGCTCGTAGTCCATCTTGTAGATATGGTCGCCAGCCAGCACCACCATGTACTTGACGCCATGCGTCTCGATAATGTCGAGGTTCTGGTAGATGGCGTCGGCGGTGCCGGCATACCATTGGTCTTCCGACACGCGCTGCGAGGCGGGGAGAATGTCGAAGCTCTCGTTGCGCTCTGGGCGGAAGAAGTTCCAGCCGCGTTGCATGTGGCGGATCAGGCTGTGGGCCTTGTATTGTGTTGCAACGCCAATGCGGCGGATGCCGGAGTTCATCGCGTTCGACAAGGCGAAATCGATGATGCGGGATTTGCCCCCGAACGGTACGGCGGGCTTGGCCCGGCGGTCCGTCAATTCCATCAGGCGGCTGCCGCGTCCGCCTGCCAGCACATAGGCCATGGCGTCACGCGCCAATGGTGCAACCTTCCGATATTCAGCCATTTTATTTCTCCCAAGTGGCCGGCCGTTTCTTATGGTTCGTAGGCAAAGTACAAGGTTGCCAGCGGCGGCAACGTTATGGTGGCGCGGGCAGGCTTGCCATGGCTCGGCTCGGCTTTTGCCGTCACTCCACCCATGTTGCCCATGCCGCTACCGCCATAGATGTCAGCGTCGCTGTTGAGAATTTCGCGCCAGAAGCCCGCACTTGGCAAGGGCAGAACGTAGTTTTCGCGCGGTACAGGCGTGAAATTGGTGACGACCGCGACAATCGCTCCGCCTTCGCCCGAATGGCGGGCCCAGGCAAAGACCGAATTCTCGTGGTCATCCGCCACCAGCCACTCGAAGCCTTCAGGCTCGCAGTCGCGCCCATGCAGTGCTGGCTGCGTCTTGTAGTGATGGTTCAGATCCCTGACCAGCGATTGTACGCCCTTGTGCGGCGCGTGGTCGAGCAAATGCCAGTCGAGGCTGCGGGCCTCCGACCATTCCGTCCACGGTGCCATTTCCTGGCCCATGAATAGCAGTTTCTTTCCCGGATAACCCCACATGAAACCATAGTAAGCACGCAGCGCCGCGAACTTCTGCCAGTCGTCACCCGACATCTTGGTCAGCAGCGAACCCTTGCCATGGACGACCTCGTCATGCGACAGCGGCAGCACGAAATTCTCCGAGAACGCATAGAGCAACCCGAACGACAGCTCGTTGTGGTGATGCTTGCGGTAGACCGGCTCGCGCTTCAGATATTCCAGCGTGTCATGCATGAACCCCATGTTCCACTTGAAGCCGAAGCCCAAGCCACCGGTGGAGGTGGGCTTCGAGACGCCTGGAAACGCCGTTGATTCCTCGGCGATGGTGACGGCACCTGGGTTCTGGCCATAGGACTCGTAGTTGGTGCGCTGCAGGAAGGAAATCGCCTCGAGATTCTCGCGCCCGCCATACTGGTTGGGAATCCATTCTCCCTCTTTGCGCGAATAATCGAGATAGAGCATAGAGGCGACAGCGTCGACACGCAGGCCGTCGATGTGATAGCGCTCAAGCCAGAACAGCGCGTTGTTCAAGAGAAAGCTTGACACTTCGCGGCGGCCGAAATTGTAGATCGCGGTATTCCAGTCGGGGTGATAGCCCTGCCGCGGGTCTTCGTGCTCATAGAGCGCCGTGCCGTCGAAGCGCGCCAGACCGTGTTCGTCAGTCGGGAAATGCGCTGGCACCCAGTCGAGCAGGATGCCGATGCCTGCATTATGCGCCTTGTCAATGAAACGTGCGAAGCCCTCCGGCGTGCCGAAGCGCGCCGTTGGCGCATAGAGCCCAGTCGGCTGATAACCCCAGGACGGATCAAACGGATGCTCAGTGATCGGCAGAAACTCGATGTGAGTGAAGCCCATATCGACCGCATAAGGGATCAGTTGTTCAGCAAGTTCGTCGTAAGTCAGGAATTCGATCGAATCCTTGCGCCGCCATGAACCTGGATGCACCTCGTAGATCGACATCGGCATGCGGCGCTGGTCAAGCTTGGCGCGCTCCCCAAGATAGGCCTTGTCACTCCATATGAAGTGATCAGTTCGGGCGACTTTGGACGCGGTCTTGGGTCGTAGCTCGGAGGCAAAGCCGAAGGGATCGCTCTTGAGCGGCAGCAGCTTGCCGCCGGCGTCGAGCAGTTCATATTTGTAAGCCTGGCCATCAACAGCCCCTGGAACAAAAATTTCCCAGATGCCGGTATTGAGGCGCTTGCGCATCACATGGCGGCGCCCGTCCCAACCATTGAAATCGCCGACCACCGAAACGCGTGAGGCATTGGGCGCCCATACGGCGAAATGCACGCCGTCATGGCCTTCGTGGCTCAGTTCATGGGCGCCAAGCTTGTCATAGAGCCTCAGATGGTTACCTTCACCGATGTAATAATCATCAAGAGGTCCGAGCACCGGGCCCAGCAGATAGGCATCGGCGACCGTCCAGCGGCCACTGCCGTTGGCGGCCAAATAGGTCAGTGCCTGGCGCTCCTTGAGAGCGACTTTGCCCTCGAAAAAACCGGCGTCATGCCGCTTGGCGATCTGCCCCAGCGACTTGCCGTTGTCCCCCAACACTTCGAGCGACTGGGCACCTGGCACGAAAGCTCTGACGATCCAGGTCTTGCCGGATTGATGCAGACCCAGCAACCGGAAGGGATCGCCATGGCGCCCCGATACGACGGCGTCGATCTCGGCTTCGCTTGTCTTCCACTCTGGATCGGCCATCGCAACGAACTCCTAGGCTACGGGAACATTCCAGATATCGCGGGCATATTCACGGATCGTGCGGTCGGATGAGAACCAACCCATGTTCACCGTATTGAGGATTGCCTTTTCCGTCCAGTCCTCAGTCTTGCGCCAGATGGCGTCGACTTCGCGCTGGGCATTGGCATAGGCATCGAAATCGGCGGCCACCATGAACCAGTCGCCATGGTAGAGTGAATCGATGATCGGCCGGTAGCGGTTGGCATCGCCCGGCGAATAGACGCCGGAGCCCAACGCATCGAGCACGCCTTTGAGATCGGGCGAGGATTCGATGGTGGCGCCGGCATCGTGTCCGATGCGGCGTTTCTCTTCCACTTCTTCGGCGGTCATGCCGAAGATCACAATATTCTCACGGCCCACCTGTTCCATGATTTCGACATTGGCGCCGTCGAGCGTGCCGATGGTAAGGGCGCCATTCAACGCGAACTTCATGTTGCCAGTGCCCGAGGCCTCCATGCCGGCCGTCGAAATTTGTTCCGACAGGTCAGCGGCCGGAACGATCGCCTCGGCCAGTGTCACATTGTAATTGGGGATGAACACCACCTTCAGCAGGTCGCGGATGTCGGGGTCGTCGTTGACGACGGCTGCCACATCATTGGCCAGCTTGATGATGAGCTTGGCCTGGGCATAACTCGCCGCCGCCTTGCCCGCGAAGATTTTGACGCGTGGCGCCCAGGGCCGGTCCGGATGGGCACGCATGGAATTATAGAGAGCGATGGTCTCGAGGACGTTGAGCAGCTGACGCTTGTACTCGTGAATGCGCTTCACATGCACATCGAACATCGCCGAGGGATCGACCTTGATGCCCATGCGCGCCGCGATGAGATTGGCGAGTTCATCCTTGTTGTGACGCTTGATCTTCATGAAGCGCTGGCGGAAAGCCTTGTCCTTTACCGACGCCTTGGCCTTGATCAGGTTCGACGCATCATCCATCACGTCGGTGCCAGTGGTTTCGCGCAGCAGGGTTGTCAGATCGGGATTGACACCGAGTAGCCAGCGCCGCGGCGTGATGCCATTGGTCTTGTTGTTAATGCGGCCGGGATAGAGCGTGTTGAGATCGCGGAACACCGATTGTTTCATCAACGAAGTGTGCAACGCCGATACGCCGTTGATGCTGTGGGATCCTGCAAAGGCCAGCTGTCCCATGCGCACACGGCGGCCATTGTGCTCGTCAATCAGCGATACTGAGGCAAGGAAGTCGGGCGTGCAGCTCTTGGTCTTTTGCGCCTCGGCGATGAGTTTGGCGTTGATCGAATAGACGATCTGCATGTGGCGCGGCAGCACGTGTTCGAAAAGGTGGACGGGCCAGCTTTCAAGTGCCTCGGGGAGCAGGGTATGATTGGTGTAACCGATCGAGGCCTTGGTAATCTCCCAAGCCTCTTCCCAATCAAGACCGTGATTGTCGACGAGAATGCGCATCAACTCAGCGACCGCGATGGCCGGATGCGTATCGTTCAAGTGGATCGCTACTTTGTCGGCGAGCGAGCGCACCTCGTCATATTGCTGCATATGGCGGCGGATGATGTCCTGCAACGAAGCGGAGGTGAAGAAATACTCCTGCCGCAACCGCAGCTCTTGGCCCGCAGGCGTCGAGTCGGAAGGGTAGAGCACCCGGGTGATGATCTCGGCCTTGTTGCTCTCGCCCAGGGCGCCGGCAAAGTCGCCACTGTTGAAGGCATCGAGACGGATTGGATCGATAGCGCGGGCCGTCCACAGCCGCAGTGTATTGACGCGTTTTCCCCGCCAGCCGACCATTGGCGTATCGAAGGCTGAGGCCAGAAGCTTCTCGGCCGGTTTCCAGCGGCGCTGCTGCTTGTTGCCGGTTTCGAGCCCCGGCACGACCTGGCCGCCGAAGCCGATCTCGTAGGCAGCTTCGCGGCGTGCGAATTCCCACGGGTTGCCATGTTCAAGCCAGTTCTCGGGCAACTCGATTTGCCAGCCATCGACGATCTTCTGGCGGAACAGGCCGTAATTGTAGCGGATGCCATAGCCATAGGCCGGGATGTCGAGGCTCGCCATGCTTTCCATGAAACAGGCGGCAAGCCGACCGAGGCCACCATTGCCGAGAGCTGCATCGGGTTCCAGCGCTTCGACCAGATCGATGTCGACGTTCAAGGCCTGCAATGCCTTGCTGAAGGCGTCATTCAACTCAAGATTAGTAAGCGCATCGCGCAGCAGGCGGCCGATGAGGAATTCGAGCGACAGGTAATAAACCCGCTTCGATTTGGCGTGATAGGCCTGCCTTGTCGATTCCATCCAGCGGTCGATGATGCGGTCCCGAAGCGCCAGAACTGTTGCGTTGAGCCAGTCATGACGCTTGGCCACCACCGGGTCCTTGCCGATCGAATAGGCGAGTTTTTCGAGAATTTCGTCTCTGATGGTCTCGGGATCGGTTCCGCGTGGCGCTGGCTTGATCATCTGTCGTGTGTTCCCGTCCCAACTGCAAGGGGGCCGCTTATAAGTGAATGGCATCGCATGATGCAACGTTGCGAATAATAAATCAACTGGAATGATTTATTCAGAGATATTCAGACGCCGGTCACCGAGACCGTGGCGACACCTGCCGCGATCATCAGGATTCCAGCCCATTGACCGGCTGAAACCTTTTCCTTGAGAAAGATCATCGCCAGCACAACCGAGATGGCGCCATAGCCCGAAATACCGATGGCGGCGAACTCCTTGCCCGGCAACAGGCCCGACGCGTTGACGGCGGTAACCCCTGCCACATCCAGCCCGCCCATGGCGGCGATGGCGATCCAGTGTTTGCGGGTTAATGCTTGCGGCTTGGCCTCGCCCAGCATGAAAGGGACAATCGTCAGAAGTGCCGTGGCCCGCGATATCCAGGTGGCCTCAAACTCGCCCACTGCCACACCGGCGTTCTGGCCGAGTATGATTGAGGACGAGTAACCGAGCGCCGCTATCACGCAGAACAGCATGAGCGTGGGCATCTTGCCGGGCTCAACAGCATTGATACCGCCATCGGGTGCTCCCGAACGCGCCACGATAACCGCACCAACAAGTGTCGCCGCGATGGCTGTCCATTGCAGGCTTGAAGGTTCGAGCCCGTTAACGACACCCCACAGCACCGCCAGCACCGGATAACCTGCAGTAACCGGCCCCACCAACGAAACTGGCCCGAGGCTGAAGGCCTTGAACAGCCCACCGACGCCGAACCCATAGACCAAACCCAGCAGCAGGCCCGACTGGATGGCGGGCCATGACGCTTGCCAGACCCGGCCTTGATAGAGAACATAGAACGACAGCAGGATGCCGCCGGAAATCATGACGAGGGCGGCCATGCGGAAGGCCCCGACGCGGGCCGAATAGCTGCGCGCGATGACATCATGCAACGACCAGCAGAGTGCGGCGAAGACGCCGAGCAGAACGGCTGCCATGATCGCTAAATATTCCCCA
Source organism: Hyphomicrobiales bacterium (assembly GCA_031363045.1). Lineage (GTDB taxonomy): Bacteria > Pseudomonadota > Alphaproteobacteria > Rhizobiales > Aestuariivirgaceae > Aestuariivirga. Next base: position 6,414 of record JANLTS010000620.1, on the reverse strand, counting down.
AACTCAGTGGCTGTCTTTGAGCATAGCCATGGCAAATTGCAACCGTGGCCAAGCGCGCATGAGCATGGCGAATTCGGTCTACAAAGCGGTCGAAACTGGTATGCTTCCAACCATCAGGCATGATTGAAGGTCAGCATGTTCCTTTCAGTCTTCGACATCTTCAAGATCGGCATCGGACCCTCGAGCTCGCATACCGTGGGCCCCATGGTGGCCGCCGCCCGCTTTCTCGATCTGGCCCGCGCCGCTTCGCTGCCGCGTACTGGCCGGCTTACCGTAACGTTGCATGGCTCGCTGGCCTTTACCGGCAAAGGCCATGGCACCGACCGCGCCGTGGTGCTGTGCCTGGCTGGCGAGACACCCGACAGCATGGACCCCGATCGCGTCGAAGCCGTACTGCAACAGATGGCGGGCCGTGCGACGGTTGAGCTCGCCAACGGCCATGTCCTCGGTTTCAATCCGGCCCGCGATGTGATCTTCGATTTCGGCCCAGCGCTGAAAGGTCATTCCAATGGCATGGTCTTCCGCATTCTCGATGATGACAACAACACGCTGCTGAGCGAGACTTACTTCTCGATTGGCGGCGGTTTCGTGCAGACTGAGGCTGAGCGGCATGAAGCCGTCAGCGCACCCAAGTCGGCAACGCCTTCGGTCGATGTGCCCTATCCCTTCCACAATGCCGAGGGCATGCTGCGCATGGGCCGGGAGTCCGGCCTTACCATTGCCGCGATGAAACGCGCCAACGAGACCGTGACGCAGAGCAACGAGCAGCTTGATGCCAGGCTTGACCACATCTGGCATGCGATGCGTGATTGCATGAACCGAGGGCTTTCGATCGGCGGAACATTGCCGGGCGGCCTCAAGATCAAGCGCCGGGCGGCTGAGATTCACGCCAAGCTCAAGGACGAGCAGGGCAACAATTCGATCCAGCCACACCAGCTGATGGACTGGCTCTCGGTCTATGCCATGGCGGTGAACGAGGAGAATGCGGCCGGCAGCCGTGTCGTCACCGCGCCGACCAATGGTGCCGCTGGAGTCATTCCTGCCACCATCCGCTATTACCTCGATCATTGCCTGGGTGCCGACCAAAACGGCATCCGCACCTTCCTCTTGGCGGCAGCGGCGATTGGCGGCCTGATCAAGCACAATGCCTCGATCTCAGGCGCTGAAGTCGGTTGCCAGGGCGAGGTGGGATCGGCTTCCGCCATGGCCTCGGCTGGCCTCTGCGCGGCACTTGGTGGTTCCAATGAGCAGGTCGAGAATGCCGCCGAAATCGCCCTTGAGCATCACTTGGGCATGACCTGCGATCCGGTTGGCGGACTGGTGCAGGTGCCGTGCATCGAGCGCAACGCCTTTGGCGCGGTGAAGGCGGTGACGGCGGCTTCGCTGGCGCTGCGCGGTGATGGCACGCATTTCGTGCCGCTCGACACCTGCGTCGAGACCATGCGCCAGACCGGGCTCGACATGAACGAGCGCTACAAGGAAACCTCGACTGGCGGGCTTGCGGTCAACGTGGTGGAGTGCTGATACTGGCGCCATGCCAGTTTATACAGCTCCGCTCCGCGATCACCTCTTCTGTCTCTATGACCTCTTCGGTTTCGAGGATCACACCCTTCTGCCCGGCTTCGCGGATTTCTCGCGTGATGTGATCGAGGCGGTGCTGGAACAATCCGGCCGCTTTGCCTCGGAAGTGCTGTTCCCGCTGAACCGCAGTGCTGACGAAGAGGGCGTGCATTTCAATCAGGGTGCCGTGACGGTGCCGAAAGGCTTCCGCGAGGCCTATGCCGGGCTGGTCGATGGCGGCTGGCCTGGCCTGTCCTGCGCACCGCAAGATGGCGGGCAGGGCATGCCGCACATGATCAATTTCCTCTTCGAGGAAATGATGAACGCCGCCTGCCTTTCGTTCGGCCTGTTTCCGGGATTGAGCCGTGGCGCCTATGTGGCGCTGTCTCGCCATGGTGACGAGGGCCAGCGGGCGCTCTATGCCCCGCGTCTTGCCAGTGGCGAATGGGCCGGTTCCATGTGCCTGACGGAAGCCCATTGCGGCACCGATCTGGGCCTCATGCGGACGAGGGCCGAACCGCAGCCTGATGGCAGTTATGCCATTTCCGGAACCAAGATTTTCATTTCCGCCGGTGAGCATGATCTGACATCCAACATCATCTATCTGGTGCTGGCCAGATTGCCCGATGCGCCGAGGGGCACGAAGGGCATCAGCCTGTTCGTGGTGCCGAAGTTCATTTCCAATGCCGATGGCACGCTTGGTGCCCGCAACGGTGTGGCCTGCGGGGCCATCGAACAGAAGATGGGGATACACGCGAGCCCAACTTGCGTGATGAATTTCGATGGCGCGGCGGGCTGGCTGGTGGGCGATCCGCATCAGGGTCTGAAAGCCATGTTCGCGATGATGAACGCCGAACGCATCGCGGTGGGCATTCAGGGCCTGGCGATTGCCGAGGCCTCCTATCAGAATGCCGTGGCCTATGCCCGCCAGCGCCTGCAGGGCCGCAGCCCCGCCAGCGCGAAGGATGCCGCCGATCCGATCATCGTTCACGCCGATGTGCGGCGCATGCTGTTGACGCAGAAGGCGCTGATCGAAGGTTGCCGCATGCTGGCGCTGTGGGCAGCGCAGATGCTCGATGTCTCGGAGCACCACGCCGATCCAGTGGTGCGCCAGCAGGCCGATGACTTCGTGCAGCTGATGACCCCGGTGGTGAAGGCCTTTCTGACCGATACCGGCAGCGAGGTTGCCAATCTCGGCATGCAGGTGCTGGGCGGCCACGGTTACATCCGCGCCAATGGCCAGGAGCAATATGTCCGCGATGCCCGCATCACCCAGATCTATGAGGGCACCAATGGCATCCAGTCCGCCGATCTGCTTGGCCGCAAGGTGCTGCAACTCGATCTGATCGGCGCCTTCAATCGCCCGGTGACGGATTTCATTGCGGCTTGCGGTGAGGATGATGCGCTGGCCGAGTTCGTAGGCCCACTGGCCGCCGCCCATGTCCTGCTGGACGATGCAACGGCGATCCTCCGCCAGCGCGCGGTGGCCAATCCGGACGAGATTGGTGCTGCGGCGGTCGACTACATGCGGCTCTTCGCGTTGACCTCGCTGGGATTCCTGTGGGCGCGCGCCGCTCAAGTGGCCTTGCCGAAGAGCAATGATGACTTCCACCGCGCCAAGCTCTCGACCGCCCGCTTCTTCATGCAGCGCATCCTGCCGCAAACGGCATCGCTGCATGCGATCATCACGGCGGGTGCGGCACCGGTGATGGAACTCGACGACTCGATGTTTTGACGGGGCGCCCGCTCAGGATGGCGCTTCGCGGCGGGGCAATGAAAATGGAGGGGATGTCCCCGCCACGGCTTCGAGCCGGCACGTGCAAGTGGGAAGTGGAGGAAAAGTTCGGCCCAAAGCCGGACAGCGCCCGGACACCGCGAGGGTACCCAGACGTTTGAGGGACGCAGCGGTTTCGGCCAGGGACAAGCTCTTGGAAACCGGCGGCTTGGCGCCAATTTCTAGCCATCGAAGGCGCTTGGGTCGTAATGCCCAAGGGTCTTGCCCGAGACTCCCGGGAGATGGAGGCGCTATCTTTCCCCTACCCCGCAGGCGCTGCTTACCAATCCGGTCATTTCGAGACGCTGTCGACAATGTCACCTCCTTTCCGGTTCGGTTGAGGGGGATATAGTCCTAGATCGCGGAAAGAGTCAAGGAATATTTTGACAGTTGTGCGATTGATGTGGTGAGTCACAATGACCAAGAGGAAGAAGACAGGCCGACGAGTGATTACGACAAAATTGCAGAGCAGCTTGTTGATTTCATTTTAAAGCATCAATAATTTTATGCCTTAGTTCGCCGAACTTCAGGATCAACAGCCCTATTTTGTCGAGCGCAGCTTCAAGTTCTGCAAGTGTGAATGCCTTATCTTCGTAGGTAAGTGCTGGATCGACTCTAATGATTCGAAGCGAGGGAACAAATCGACCGTCAACAATACCCGCCCATGCAGAACTGTGGGCAAATTGGTTGCGGTCTTTCAGTGAAGGCTGAATGAACTTTGCGTCAAGCTTATTCAGCTCATCCCGAAATAGTTGAGGGGTGTTCTGCTCAATCATCAGTGCCTTAAGTGCCCGCAATCGTCCATGTACGGACCCGATCTGTGTGGTAATGCAAGCTCCCTTCCTTTTTGAGAGCCCTGCAAGCGCCCATATAGTAAGATCAATTTGATGCTCGAATCCGGCCCAAGTTGTAGTAATTCGCCCGATGCGTTCAATATAGACATCCACGCTGAGTTCTGATTTATCCATGACAGATCCGAAACCGATGACAAGAATGTGGCTCTAAAGCGTGACGCGACCTTCAAACGCGCACTTACCAATACTCACAAGCCGCATGTGAAAAAGGCAACGAAAAAATCAAAGGGCGGGGAGATCAAGGCGCCACGCCCTCATGGCTAACAGCAATCGGATGGTGGAATCTATTTGACCCTGTGTCGAGTCTTTCTTCCGAATCCGCCACAAACTTCATAGCTAACTGCCTCGGGTTTTAGGCTTGACTAACTTGTTGATAGATCAACCACTTGCCAGCGGCACCACTAGAGCGAATCCCGGCTTGCATGAATAGACTTAGACAATTCGTCATTCTCCGCGAAAACGTAGAAACCATCCCTGCCGCAAGGTGGATGGTCCGCGTTCGCGGACCATGACGGAAGAGGGAGAGCGGTATTCCCAGTTAACGGGATTCGCCCTGACCGGGCGCAGGTGCTGCTGTATCGTAAGTCTCCCTCCCCCTTGTGGGGAGGGATTAAGGGTGGGGGTCCGCGAGTCCCGCTGACAGCCATCCCCCACCCCAACCCTGCCAGCCGCTACGCGGCGTTCGCAAGGGCTCACCCCCACCGGGGGGAGGGGCTAAGGGGAGATGGAATCGGGACGAAATGCCTACCTCAACGACCGCAAATAGTCGCTCAAGCCCGCCGTCGAGGCATCGAGACCCTCGGTGCTTTTCTTGCCTTCGACGACCGGTTGCAAGCCGGTGGCGAGTTCCTTGCCGAGTTCGACGCCCCACTGGTCGAAGGCGTTGATGCCCCAGATGGCGGCTTCGACGAAGACGCGGTGCTCATAGAGCGCGATTAGGCGGCCAAGCGTGAAGGGATCGAGCCGCGTGTAGGCGAGCGTCAGCGTCGGGCGGTTGCCGGCGAAGACGCGATGCGTGGCCAGCGCCTTGGCTTCGGCCTTGGACTTGCCCATGGCAAGTAGCTGGGTTTCGGCTTCCTTCAGCGTGCGGCCCTTCATCAGCGCCTGGGATTGCGCCAGGCAATTGGCAACCAGCAGGGCATGATGCTCGGGCATGCCCGACTCATGTGGCTGTGACGCGATGAGGAACTCGACTGGAATAACGTCCGTACCCTGATGAAGCAGCTGGAAGAAGGCGTGCTGGCCATTGGTGCCGGGTTCGCCCCAGACGATGGGGCCGGTTGAGCCCTTCGTGGGCGCGCCGGATTTGGTCACGCGCTTGCCGTTCGATTCCATGTCGAGCTGTTGCAGATAGGCGGCAAAGCGCGACAGGCGCTGATCAAAAGGAATGATGGCGCGTGACGGATGATTGCAGATGTTGCGGTGCCATACGCCGATGAGGCCCATCAGCATCGGCAGGTTCTGGAGGACAGGTGCTGAACAGAAATGCTGATCCATGGCATGGCCGCCATCAAGGAAGCGGCCGAAATTCTCAGGTCCGATGGCGATCATCAGCGGCAGGCCAATGGCCGACCAGATCGAATAGCGCCCGCCCACCCAATCCCAGAAACCGAAGATGCGGTTCTCGGCAATGCCAAAGGCCTTGACCTTGTCGATGGCCGTCGAGATCGCGGCGAAATGTGCACCGACTGCCGCTTCGCCCAGCGCTGCGGCGATCCACTTTCGCGCACTGCGCGCGTTGGTCATCGTCTCGATGGTGGTGAAGGTCTTGGACGCAATGAGGAACAGCGTGGTTTCGGGCTTCAGCGTCTTCAACGTGTCGGCGAGATGCGCGCCATCGACGTTCGAGACATAATGCAGGCGCGGGCCGTCGTGATAGGGCGCCAGTGCCAGCGTCGTCATCGCGGGGCCAAGGTCCGAGCCGCCGATGCCGATGTTGACGACATCGGTGATCAGGCTGACACGGATTTCACGCGCGAACACCGCCATGGCGGCCAGCACGCCATTCACATCCGGCATCACATCGCGGCCAGCAACCTTGACCGGCGTGTTGGCGCGGTTGCGCAATGCCGTGTGCAGCACGGCGCGGCCTTCGGTGGTGTTGATGATGTCACCGCCAAACATCCCGTCGCGCTGTGACTCGACATTCGCCGCCTTGGCGAGCGTTTCCAGCAGCTTCATGGTGCGGGCGTTGACGGCGCATTTGGAATAATCCAGCAGCAGGTC
>JANLTS010000585.1:0-2567 GCA_031363045.1 Hyphomicrobiales bacterium | reverse complement strand
GGCGTTGCAGGCGGCGCTGGACGCGGCGGCGGCGGACCGCAAGGTGCGCGTCATCGTCATTGCCGCTGAGGGACCTGGCTTTTCCTCGGGCCATAATTTGAAGGAGATCACCGCGCATCGCGGCGATGATGACAAGGGGGCCGCTTATTTCGCGCGGCTGTTCGACACCTGCGCCAAGCTGATGCTGTCGATCGTCCGCAATCCCAAACCGGTGATTGCCGAAGTGGCCGGGCTTGCCAGTGCTGCCGGCTGCCAACTGGTTGCGACATGCGATCTGGCGATTGCCGCCGAGGCCGCGCGCTTTTGCACGCCGGGCGTCAACATCGGATTGTTCTGTTCAACACCGATGGTTGCCTTGTCGCGGAATGTCTCGCCGAAACACGCCATGGAGATGTTGCTGACGGGTGATACGATCGATGTAGCGGAAGCCTGCCGCATTGGTCTCGTCAATCGCGTGGTAACGGCGGATGCCTTGACAGAAACAGTGGATGGTCTTGCAAAAACCATCGCTTCGAAATCCATGGTGACGGTCAAGACCGGCAAGCAGGCGTTTTATCGCCAGATCGACCTGCCACTCGAAGAGGCTTACGCTTACACCGCGAAAGTCATGACGGAAAATCTGTTGAAGCGCGATGCAGAAGAGGGCATTTCAGCCTTCATCGGCAAGCGTCCGCCACATTGGAGCGATGAATGACACCGCGCATCAATTTCGTCACACTGGGCGTCGCCGATATTGCAAGGGCTCGCGGATTCTACGAGCGGCTCGGATTAAAAGCCTCGAGCGCCAGCAACGAGAGCGTCACATTCTTCGATGTCAACGGTATCGTGCTCGGCCTCTTCGGGCATGACGCGCTGGCCGAGGATGCGCATATCGAAGCAACTCCAGCGCCGCCCTATCGCGGCGTTGGGCTTGCATGGAATGCCAGCAGTGAGGCCGAGGCGGATGCCATCTTCGCGCATGCAATTTCCTGTGGCGCGGCATCCGTCAAGGTTCCGGAGAAAGTTTTCTGGGGTGGCTATTCAGGCTACTTCGCCGACCCCGACAATCATCTTTGGGAAGTGGCCTATAATCCATTCTTCCCAATCTCAAACGAAGGCCGCGTGCAGTTGCCATGAACCATGACTCGTATTCGCCGGATTACATTCGCAACATTCTCAAGACCGTAAAAACCGTGGCCCTTGTCGGTGCGTCCAACAACATCGTGCGGCCTTCGTATTTCGTCATGCAATATTTGATCGGCAAGGGCTACGAGGTGATCCCGGTCAATCCCGGGCTCGCCGGCCAGCAGTTGTTGGGGCAAACCGTCTATGCCTCGCTCAAGGATATCCCGAAACCTGTCGACATGGTCGACATCTTCCGCAATTCGGAAGCGGCTGGTCCGATCACCGACGAGGCATTGGCGCTCGATCCGAAACCCAAGGTCATCTGGATGCAATTGTCGGTACGAAACGACGAGGCTGCGGCCAAGGCAGAAGCGGCCGGCATCGACGTGGTAATGAACCGCTGACCGAATATGGAGTATGGCAAGCTGTCGGGTGAATGGGCCTGGGTCGGCGGCAATTCCGGCGTGATCTCGTCGCGAAAGCAGGCGATGCATGAAAGCGGCAAGCTGCAGAGCCTTGGACTGGGCCCAAAAGCCTATTGACCAGCGGCGTGACCTAACCCCCTGCCCTGCAGTCAGCTCGGAAGTCAAATCCCTCAATTGTCGTTTGCCGCTACTCAGGTTATGGTTCCGCTCCGCGCTTTTCATGGGAGACGACAATGGCCGAGAGAACACCCGGATTCGACACGCTGGCACTGCATGCTGGTGCCGCGCCCGATCCAGCGACGGGCGCCCGCATCACGCCCATTTACCAGACCACGGCCTATGTCTTCCAGGATGTGAAGCACGCGGCAGATCTCTTCGCGCTCAGGGCTTTTGGCAATGTCTATACCCGCCTGATGAACCCTACGCAGTCGGTGCTGGAGGCGAAGGTGGCTGCACTTGAAGGCGGCACCGCGGCACTCGCCGTGGCCTCCGGCCACGCGGCACAGTTGCTCACCTTCCATACCATGATGCAGCCGGGCGATGAGTTCGTGGCGGTGCGCCAACTCTACGGCGGCTCGATCAACCAGTTCGCGCATTCGTTCAAGTCGTTCGGCTGGCACGTGGTCTGGGCCGATGCCGAAGACGTCAGCTCGATCGAAAAGGCTTTGAGCCCCAAGACCAAGGCGATCTTCATCGAATCAATCGCCAACCCCGGCGGCCGCATCACCGATATCGGCGCCGTCGCCAAGATCGCCAAGGCAGCAGGTGTGCCGCTGATTGTCGACAATACGCTGGCGACGCCGTACCTCTGCAAGCCGATCGAGCATGGTGCCAACATCGTGCTGCACTCGCTGACGAAGTTCATGGGTGGCCACGGCAACTCGATGGGCGGCGTCATTGTCGATGGCGGCAATTTCGACTGGTCGAAATCCGGCCGTTATCCGCTGTTGTCGGAACCCAACCCCTCCTATCACGGCATCAAGCTGCACGAGACCTTTGGATCAATCGCCTTTGCGATTGCTGCCCGCGTGCTTGGCT
>JANLTS010000572.1:0-1555 GCA_031363045.1 Hyphomicrobiales bacterium | reverse complement strand
CAAATATGTGGTGCGCGTCGGCGTGGATTATCCCTTCCACCAGGTATCGCGCGCCCGCGAGAACATCGCCTCGCGCGCCGCGTTTGAAGCAGGTCTATCACCCGAAGTCGTCTACACCGCGCCGGGCGTCATGGTGCTGCGCCACATCGAGGCGCGCACCTATTCCGAAGCCGACATGCGCGCCAACGCGGCGCGCTGTGTTGACACTCTGCAGCGCTGCCACCGCGAAATGGGCAAGCGCATTTCGGGGCAGGGCGCCATCTTCTGGGTGTTCCAGATACTTCGTGACTACGCCGGCACCCTGAAAGCCGGCCATCACCGCCAAGTGCCGGATGTTCCGCGCTGGCTGGCCATTGCCGATGAACTCGAAGCGGCGCAAGGGCCGCTGCCCATCGTCTTCGGCCATCATGACATCCTGCCTACCAATTTCATGGATGATGGCAAGCGCCTCTGGCTGATCGATTGGGAATATGGCGCCTTTGGCACCGCCATGTTCGATCTGGCCTCCATCGCCGCCAACAATTCATTCGATGCGGCGGGTGAGAAATTCATCCTCGAAACTTACTTTGGCAAGAGACCCAACGAAAGCCGGTGGCGCTCCTTCCACGCCATGAAAGCCGCCAGCGCGCTGCGCGAGGCGGTGTGGGGCATGGTGTCCGAGCTTCATCTGAATGCGCCCGGCGTCGACTATGTGGCCTATGCCGCGGAGTATCTCGGGCGTTTCGAAAAAACCTATGCGGACTATCGCAGCAACCACGGACCATCATGACTGATCTTCCCGCCCATGCCCAATTCGTCGTCATCGGCGGCGGCATCATCGGCTGCTCAACGGCCTATCATCTGGCCCGCGATCACAAGGCCGATGTGATCCTGCTCGAACAGAACAAACTAACATCGGGCTCGACCTGGCATGCGGCGGGTCTTGTGGGCCAATTGCGTTCCTCGGCGTCGATCACCCAGGTTCTGAAATATTCGGTCGATCTCTACAAGCGCCTCGATCAGGAAACCGGACTTGAAACCGGCTGGAAGATGACCGGATGTCTCAGGCTCGCCACCAACGAGGACCGCTGGACCGAGTACAAGCGCCTTGCCACCACGGCGCAGAGCTTCGGCATGGAAATGCATCTCGTGTCTCCTTCCGAGGTGACGAAGATGTGGCCGTTGATGAACACCGATGATCTCGTCGGCGCCTCGTGGCTTCCGACGGATGGTCAAGCCTCGCCATCGGACATTACCCAGTCGCTCGCCAAGGGCGCGCGCATGCATTGTGCGAAGATTTTCGAAGGCGTGCGTGTCGAAGGCTTCGATATTGTTGAAGGCCGGGTGAAGACAGTCCGCACCAATCATGGCACCATCGCCTGCGATACGGTCATTAACTGCGGCGGGCAATGGGACAGGCAGATCGGCGCCATGGCGGGCGTGTCCGTGCCGCTGCAAGCGGTGAAGCATCAGTACATTATCACCGGGAAAGTCGATGGCCTGTCGCCCGATGCCGCGACATTGCGCGATCCGGACCGCCGTACTTATTTCAAGGAGGAAGTCGGCGGGTTGGTGT
>JANLTS010000560.1:0-2514 GCA_031363045.1 Hyphomicrobiales bacterium | reverse complement strand
GTCCAGATCGCCGCCGACATGGCCGCCGATCTGAAAGCCGGCGCATTCGACGCTCTTGTAGTGGTCGCGCCGCCAGTCGCCTTGGGAATGTACAGGAAGGCGGCCTCGCCCGATCTCGCCCGTGCAACGGTGATGGAGATCAACAAGGACCTGACCAAGCATTCCCATGCCGAGATTGCCGCGATCGTCGTCAAGGCGCTTGAAGGCGACTGACGGCCTGGGCTATCGAGGGGTCATGTCTGAAATCCATGAACTCTTCGCCACCCGCATCTACCGTGCTGACAACATTGCTCCGGCGCTCCTGAACCACGACCTTGAAGACGTCGCCATGACCCTGGCGATGGATGACAAGGTGGGTCTCAAGTGGTGCGAAACGCACGGCTATCCCGGCTATACGTCCTATGCCTCGCGCAACGACCTGCCGTGGCAGATCGCGGCGTTCAAGCGACTGGTGAAGCATATCGACAAGCACGCCATGGCCTATGCCAAGGCGTTGCAGTGGGACCTGCGCGGCACCAAGCCGGTGTGTGACTCGCTGTGGGTCAACGTCATGCCGGAGGGCGGCTCGCACACCTCGCATCTCCACCCCAACGCGGTGATCAGTGGAACCTATTACGTCGCCGTGCCGCAAGGCGCGGGGCCGATTGTCTATGAAGATCCCCGGCTGGCGATGATGATGGCCGCACCTCCACGCAAGAAGACGGCGCCCGACCCGTTCAAGTCCCACGTGCATTTTCAGCCGCAGGTGGGAACCCTCATGCTGTGGGAAAGCTGGCTCCGTCACGAGGTGCCGCTGAACCGCGCGGCGGGCAACCGCATCAGCGTCAGCTTCAACTACTGCCTCGGCTAGTCGAACACCCGCTCTCCGACCTGGTCGACAATCTGCTGGCCCTTGAGGATGGCGTGATCGGCAGCTGACTCCTCGTCCGAGAACCGGTCAGCGCGGATGAAGCGATGCTCCTTCACCGCGCCATCGATGGTTTTCGACACCGTGCCGCAGGTCTGCCATTGACCACCTTCCTTGTAGGGCGTCGCCTTCACCGTGAAGCCATTGTACTCGAGTTGTTTCTTGGCTTTTGGCTCCGCCGCCACGGCCGAGGTCTCGCCGCCGCCGAAGAGTTTTTTCAGAAATGACATGTGTGAACCTTCGGTTTGCTGGTGTGAACGCCAACACTACCGAGCGCAAGCCCGCTTTTCAACATCGGTCGCACCCTATGGCTTTACACTTCCAGGCAGTGGTCTGTTCGAGAAGGCAGAAGCCGAGATCGTGCAGCAACCCGAGTAGATTTCCTGCTCTCCATTTCGTGACACGACGAGATGTGCCCGCCCCAGCCCAAGCATGGCACCATCGATATCGCGGCAGACATCGTCGCTGTAAATCACATTGAAGCTCATGCCCGGCGCCGAACCGGAAACCAGTGTGCTCGCGGAATTGCCACTCGTCTTGACCGAATGAACCGCTGTCTCAAAACGCCCTGGGTAGAGCGAAAGCCGGACGAGCTTTCCTTCCCATGACATGCTCCACAAGGGCGAACTGTCACCGCACCAGCCAGCGGCGGGAAATGCGGTCTTCTCGAGAGTCAGCGGCAACGCCCGCCACAATTTGCGCGCTGGCACCCACCCCTCGGTCCGCATGATTTTGACCTTTTGCCAGGTCGTATCGCCGAGATTGCGCGTGCCATCCGACTCGACGACACCGCCTGCCTCCAGCGCCGACAGGAGTGAGGACCGATGTGTGGGGCTCCGCCGGAATTCGATTGCGCCATCGTTTTCAACATCGACCAATCTATAGTAGCCAGCAGGCACGTCGCACCGCAGTGTTTCGGCCGCCCGAACAGCTTCCCCGCCGGCGAGCAACACGGCGGAACCCAGCAAAATGCACAACCACCGCATGGCAAACTCCTCATGTGGAGTGGACAGTATGAAAGGCACGATGGAAGCTATCTTACATCCGATCCTCCTCCCCGTCATCTGATCCCGTAAGTTGTGGCCGGCAATCGCGGGCAAGCGATCGCGTTTTCCTGATGCTGCAAGACCTCGCAATTTCGCGCGCAATGTGCCAACATGAGACGCCGCAAATTCGAACTGGAGAGATGATCATGCTGGACTCAAAGCCGCTTCTCGTCGTCGATCGCCGCAAGTTCCTGACCGCCGCCGCTGGCTTTATCGCCGCCGGCCTGCTGCCGAAAAGCGTCCTGGCGCTGGCCGGCCCACATAGTTTCAAGCATGGCACCGTCGATGTGACGGTGGTCAGCGACGGCCACCTCGTTCTGCCAACCGGCGTTTTCGGACCCGATGCACCGCCAGACGCGCTGAAGGCCATTCTCGCCGCGGCCGGTGTCACCGGCAACGAGATACAAGTGCCCGCCAATGTAACCTTGATCAAATCGGGCTCCGACCTCATCCTGTTCGACAACGGTTCCGGCGCTGAGTTCCAGCCGAGTGCTGGCAAGCTCATGGAAAATCTGAAGCTCGCCGGGATCGATCCGGCGGCGATCACCTAGGTTGTCTTCA
>JANLTS010000540.1:0-23417 GCA_031363045.1 Hyphomicrobiales bacterium | reverse complement strand
TGCTCGACGAGCCGACCAACGATCTCGATCTCGAAACCCTCGACATGCTGCAAGAGATGCTGGCCGATTATCAGGGCACCATTCTACTGGTCAGCCATGACCGCGATTTCCTCGACCGCGTCGCCACCTCGGTGCTGATGGCCGAGGGCGATGGTACGTGGACGGAATATGCCGGCGGTTATTCCGACATGGTGGCGCAGCGTGGGCTTGGTGTCGAAGCGCGGCGCGCCAAAGCGGAAACCGAAAAATCCAGCGCCGTCATTGCCAAGGCAACATCGCAACCAAAGCGCAAACTTTCCTTCAAGGAAAAGCATGCGCTCGAAACCTTGCCGGGCATCATGGATAAGCTGCACAAGGATATCGCCCGGCTTGAAACCACGCTGGCTGATGCAGCATTGTTCACGCGCGACCCCAAGGGCTTCGACAAGGCCATCACGTCACTGGCGAAAGCCCGCGATGACATGGTGAAAGCCGAGGAACAATGGCTCGACCTCGAGATGAAGCGCGAGGAACTGGAAGGCGCGTAAGCTCTACCAGCCCGAACCGCCGCCACCGCCACCACCACCGCCCGACGAGCCGCCGCCGCTGGAGCCCGAACTGCTTCCCGGTGCCGTCGAGGCTGAGGAGACGCTGGAGGACAAGCTGCTGCCGAGGCTGTCGGTGAAGCTTCCGGTGCGGCCAGAGTCCCAGTTTCTTCCGGAATACCACAGCGGTGCTGATGCACCGGCGACCGCAGCTGCGGCAAGCACCGCCGCGAACTTGGCGTTCCATTCGTTCTCGCAATCAAGCGCCAGAGCGAAGGGCAGGTAGCGCTCGAACAATGCCGGCGTCTTCTCAGGCGGATGCAGTACGTTGAGCCGGTCTTCTTCCGCTGTTGCCAGATACATGCGGAAGCCCTCGATCTGGTCGAGTAGCTTGCGGCCGGGCACGGTGGGCGCGCGCAGCAGGTTGAAGAACACCAGGTTCATAAGGCCAAGCAGCACTGCCGTTCCGACCAGCATATAGAGGCCCGGTGAACCGGCCCCCAGCAGCGCCATGGCGGGGCCCGCCACGCCAAAGGCAACAAACGGGATCATCACCAGAAGTGAAAAGATCGAAGCTACTTTCTTGGCAATGCCCCGGCCGCTGGACACCCCCTTGATCGAAGCCCAGGCGACAGTCAGAATCACGCCCCACCAGATGCCCGCAAAAATGATCGCGAACAGACCGACCATGCCCTCCTCGGGCGGCATGAGAAGGGCGGCGATGACAAGCCCCAGGACCGAAACCGCAAGCCCGAGCACGAACCACTTCAAATTGCGCAGGAAGATTGATCCGTCATATTCCTTCTTCAGCGCGCCCTCGAGGGCCGATTTGGCGGCGCGCACCGTCGTGTGGTTGGACTGTTTCAGCACCGTGGTGCCCGCAGGCAGGGCTTGTAACAATGCTTGCTCGGCAGTGGTGAGCGGCATGTCGCGTTTGCCGCCGCCGCTGAGCTTCGTTATCGAAAACGCGCTGTCATCATCGGCAATCTTGAGATGGCCCTTGACCGCGAGACTGACGATCGCCGCCGCGAAGCCACGGTCATCGGAACCATACTTCGTGATGAAGCGGGCGCCCGCCGGACCTAACCCTGGTGGCGGTGCGAACAGCGGCACGATGGTGCCCTTTTCCGGATCGCGGCCAACGCGGTTCCAGGCGTAGAGATAGAAGCCACCCGACATAATGAGACTGAGGAACAGCGCGAAAATTCCGGCGTTGTCAGAGGCCCACCAACCCCACTTGTCGGAATCGCTTGGGGGCGACACCACGCCCTTCTGCCAGGCCACGGCGATGGTGAAGCCTTCAGAAGACTCGAGACGGCGGGTGGTTTCCGCCTCATAGCGTCCGCCTTCCGCATTGAGAACGCGGGCGTCGTTCCCCTGGGCGCCTTGATAACCTGTATACTCCGTATGCTGAGCAATCTGCGCGCCCACCGGCAGGCGCACGATGACGCGGGCCTGGTCTATCGCAAACGTCCAGCCATTGCCGGTGACGTTCCAATAGAGCTCGTCAAATTCGGGGAAGAATCCCAGCTGCCGCGTGGTGCGATAGGTGATCTCGTAGGTGTGCTGGCCATCATCCAGGAACACATCCTTGTCGCCGATCTTGATGCGCGTGCCATTGCTGATCGATTCCAGCGCATAGGGCTCAGAGCGGCCATCGCGCTCGACGCCCGTCACCTCGAAGCCGACGCGGACACGGATGCCGTGCCGGTCGGTATAGGTGGTCGGAAAATCCCTGAGGATACCACGGCGGATGTCGTTACCCTCGGCAGTGACGGTGATGGTCTCGCGCACGTCGAGCGAGGCATCGGCGTTGACCGTCACATCGCTGATGAAGCTGGTGATCCGCTCCTCGGCATACGCCGATGTGGGGAGGCTGAAGACCAGGGCGAAGACGAAAGCCAGGACGCGCATGGCGGCGGCTATTTCTTGAAGTCGACTTTCGGCACTTCGCGGGCCGCGGCGTCGCCGATCTCGAAGAACTCGGACTTCTGGAACTTGAATTGCGTGGCGATGAAGTTTGTGGGGAAGCTCTCGATCATGGTGTTGAGGTTCCTCACCGCACCATTGTAATAGCGGCGCGACATCTGGATTTCATCCTCGATGCCGGAGAGCTTGTCCTGCAGGTCGCGGAAATTGGCATCGGCTTTGAGTTCCGGATATGCCTCGGCGACCGCAAACAGCTTGCCCAGCGCGCCGCTCATCGCCTGGCCGATGGCGGATTGTTCGCCAACCGTGCCGCCGGAGATCGACTTGGCACGGAGTTCAGCGATGTCGCGGAACAATTTATCCTCGTGCGAGGCATAACCCTTCACGGTCTCGATCAGGTTGGGAATGAGATCGGCGCGGCGGCGCAATTGCACGTCGATGCCACTCCAGCCCTCGGCCACGAGGTTCTTGTTGCTGACCAGGCCGTTATAGGCCCAGACCAGATAGCCGCCGATGAGGACGGCAAGGCCCAGAAGACTGTAACCGAACATATGCGTGCTCCTTCAAGCGTGAGTTGGCGATTATCGGGGTTCTGGCGGCGGCAAGCAAGGTGCATCGATATGCACGGTCATGGCGATTTCTTCGCGGCTCCCGGTTGCAGGGTGAAGAACGAGCGGATGACATGCAACCCGGCGCGGGATTTGAGGCACAGCATCCATTCCTCCATCGGCGTTGCCCAGTCAGTGATGGCAAGCGTCGCCAAGCGATGATCGGGCACCAGTTCGCCTTCCGACATGATGGCGAGCCCCAAGCCTTGTGCTGCCGCCTCACGCGCCGCCTCGCGGCTTTCGATCTCGATCGTGTCCTGCAATTGCAAGCCGCGGCGCTGAACCTCGTCGAGCAGCAAGGTGCGGGTCATCGAGCCCGCCTCGCGGAGGATCAGCGGCAGCTTGGTCAATTGCTGAAACGTCAGTTCACGGAGCTTTGCAAGCTTGGACGAGCGCTGCACGACGGCTACCAGCGGATCGCTGCGCAGCAGCCTGGCGAGGAAGGCCGGATCGGAGGGGCGTTCCGCCGTCACCGCGACGTCAATCGAAAAATCCTCCAGCCGCTTCAGCAATTGCGCCGAATTGCCGGTCACCAACCGCACCGCCAGCTTCGGGTATAGCAAACGAAACCTCGCCAGTTGCGGCAGAATGTGAACGGCGGCGTCAGCTCCGATGGTCAATTGTCCCTCTTCCAATGTGCGCCCGCGCGACAGCAGTTCCATGGCTTGCGTCTCTGCCTCGAACTGGCGTTCGGCGATGGCGAACAGCTTGCGGCCCATATCAGTCAGGTTTACGCCCTGCGCCGAGCGGGTGAACAGCTGCACGCCATAGGTTTCCTCGAGCTTCCGCACGTGGTCCGATACCGCAGGCTGGGTGAGGTTCAGGCGTTCGGCGGCGCGGGTGAAGCCGCCGTGCACGGCAACGGCGTGAAAGGCCTTGAGCTGGGCATGGCGCATATCTGTCAAACTTATATGTTCCATAAGAACATACGATTTGACTGATAGCGGTCAAGGGCCCATTTTCACGGCCGAAATCGAGGAACCGCCATGGACCACACCGCCCGCCGCTACAATGGCCCGCCCGGCCAGGAAGACATGCCCTATCTGCTCACCCCCGGACCGCTCACCACATCGCGCACCGTCAAGGCCGCCATGCTGGCCGACTGGGGTTCGCGCGATGTCGAGTTCCGCCATCTGGTGGCCGATATCCGAAAAGGCCTGCTGGTGATGGCGGGGGCCGACGATACTTACGAATGCGTCATCATGCAGGGGTCCGGCACATTTGCCATCGAGGCGGCACTGGGCGCCCTGTGCCCGTCGGGCGAGGCCAAGACGCTGGTGGTCGCCAATGGTGCCTATGGCGACCGCGCGGCAAAAATTCTTGAGAAGATCGGCCGCCCTGTGGTGAAGATTGACAAGGGCGACAGCGCGGCACCAACCGTCGAGGAGATCGCCGCGAAACTTGATGAGGATATGACGATCACCCATGTCTGGGTCATTCACTGCGAAACAACGTCCGGCATCGTCAATCCCATTGCGGATATTGCCAAGATGGTGAAGGCTAAGGGCCGCATGTTCATGGTCGATGCCATGTCGTCCTTCGGCGCGCTGGCGCTCGACATGCGCGACGGGCACGATGTCATGGTGTCGTCCTCCAACAAGTGCATCGAAGGTGTTCCCGGCTTCTCCTATGTGCTGGTGAAGCGTTCGATGCTGAAGGCCTCGCAGGGCCGCAGCCATTCGGTGGTGCTCGATCTCTACGAGCAATGGCAGGGGCTTGAGGCCAATGGCCAGTTCCGCTTCACGCCGCCCACCCATGCGCTCGCCGCCTTTCATCAGGCGATGCAGGAGCATGCGCAGGAGGGTGGCGTCGCGGCGCGGGGCAACCGCTATGCCCGCAATGCGCAAGTGCTCGTCAAGGGCATGCGCGAGATGGGCTTTTCCACGCTTCTCAATGACAATGAAGCAGGCCCGATCATCCAGACCTTCCTGACGCCGCGAGATCCGAATTTCAATTTCGAACAATTCTACGAGGCGCTGCGGTCCCGCGGTTTCGCCATCTATCCCGGCAAGCTGACAAAGCGGCCGAGCTTCCGCATTGGCACCATCGGCAAGATCGACGAGAAGGTGATGGCGAGCGTTCTCGCCGCCATCCGCGCCGTGCTCACCGAAATGAACGTCACCGATCTGTCGCCGCTCGAGGCCTGAGAGATGAAGACCGTCAGCGTTAACGGCCGAAACTACAACTGGCCGTCAGCACCGCTCGTTGTCATCTGCTGCGATGGCAGCGAGCCCGCTTACATGGAAGTGGCGATGCAGGCCGGCCTGATGCCGAACCTGAAGCGCATCATCGCCAAGGGCGCCAACTTGAGGGGCCATTCGGTGATCCCGAGCTTCACCAATCCCAACAACCTGTCGATCGTCACCGGCCAGCCTCCCGCTGTGCACGGAATCTGCGGCAACTATCTCATCGATCCGGCCACTGGCAAGGAGACGATGATGAACGATCCGAAATGGCTGCGGGCGCCGACCATCTTTGAAGCCTTCCAGAAGCAGGGTGCCAAGATCGCCATGGTCACAGCGAAGGACAAGCTCCGCCTGCTGCTTGGCAAGGGCCTGGTCTTCGATGGCACGGCGGTGGCCTTCTCGTCGGAGAAGGCCGACAAGGTGAACCTCACCGACAATGGCATCGCCGATGTCTGCTCGCTTGTGGGCATGGACGTGCCGGATGTCTATTCGGCGGAGCTTTCGGAATTTGTTTTTGCGGCCGGTGTCCAACTGCTCGGCAGCATGCGGCCCGATCTCATGTATCTGTCGACCACTGACTACGTGCAGCACAAATATGCACCGGGCTCGGTTGGCGCCAATGCCTTCTACGCCATGATGGACACGTACCTGGGCCAGCTCGATGCCGGTGGCGCCATCCTCGTCATCGTCGCCGACCACGGCATGAAGGACAAGCACCTGGCCGATGGCTCGCCCGACGTGATCTACCTGCAGGATGTGCTCGACGCGAAATTCGGAGTGGGCAAGACCAAAGTCATCCTGCCGATCACCGACCCTTATGTGGTGCATCACGGCGCGCTCGGTTCATTCGCCACCGTCTATGCCTATGGCCCAGCGGTGGCCGAGGTGATGACCGAAATTGGAAGCCAGCCCGGCATCGACGTGGTGCTGAACCGCACCGATGGCTGCGCCCGCTTCGAATTGCCTGAGGACCGGCTGGGCGATATCATCGTTGTCTCGGGTGGCCCCAAGGGTTCCAAAGTCATCGGCACCTCGTGCGACAAACACGATCTTTCAGGCCTCAATGAACCGCTGCGTTCACATGGTGGTCTTACCGAGCAGGAAGTGCCAGTCATCGCCAACCGAAAGCTCAAGAATCTGCCCGCACAGCTGCGCAATTTTGACGCCTTCGCGCTCGGCTGCAACCACATCGTGGAGAA
Organism: Hyphomicrobiales bacterium; assembly: GCA_031363045.1. Taxonomy (GTDB): domain Bacteria; phylum Pseudomonadota; class Alphaproteobacteria; order Rhizobiales; family Aestuariivirgaceae; genus Aestuariivirga. The sequence continues at coordinate 16,971 of JANLTS010000540.1, read as the reverse complement.
TTGACATGAACGTCGTTGCAACGAAGCGCCCCATCATCAGGGAATCGATGCGGATTGGCGGCCGCAAGGTCGATGCTGAGGGCGTTGTGCCGGTGCACTATCCCTATACGAATGAGATCATCGGCACGGTGCCGGCTGGCCGCGCCGAGCATGCGGCGGAAGCCTTCCGCATCGCGCGCAACTACAAGCCAAAGCTGACGCGTTACGAACGCCAGCAGATCCTGTTCCGCGCCGCCGAATTGATCCGCTCACGGAAAGATCAACTCTCGGATCTCATCACGCTGGAGCTTGGCCTTTCGAAGAAGGACTCGCTCTATGAAGTGGGCCGCGCCTATGACGTTTACTCACTGGCAGGCCAGCTCTGCATTCTCGACGACGGGCAGATCTTCAGTTGCGATCTGACACCGCAGGGGAAGCCCCGCAAGATTTTTACCAAGCGCGAACCGGTGGGCGTCATCTCGGCGATCACGCCGTTCAATCATCCGCTCAACATGGTGTCGCACAAGGTGGCGCCGGCCATTGCAACGAACAATTGCGTCGTCTGCAAGCCCACCGAATTGACGCCGCTCACGGCAATCGCCTTGGCCGACATTCTCTATGAGGCGGGCTTGCCGCCTGAAATGTTCCAGGTCGTGACCGGCTGGCCGCAGGACATCGGCGACGAGATGGTGACCAACGAGAACATCGACATCATTACCTTCACCGGCGGTGTCCGCGTCGGCAAGATCATCGCAGGCAAAGCCGGTTACAGGCGCGCCGCGCTCGAACTCGGCGGCAATGATCCGTTGATCATTCTTGACGATCTCTCTGACAGCGATCTCGACAAGGCCGCCGAACTCGCGGTCGCGGGTGCGACGCGCAATTCCGGGCAGCGCTGCACGGCGGTCAAGCGCATCCTGGTGCAGGAACGCGTTGCCGACCGTTTCGTCGAGAAAGTGCTGGCCAAGGCCAAGGCCATCAGGTTTGGCGATCCGATGGACTTGAGCACCGATCTCGGCACCGTCGTCCACGAGCTCGCCGCCAAAACCTTCGAGGAGCGCGTCTACAAGGCGGCCGCGCAGGGCGCCAAGGTGCTCTATGATCCGGGCCGCAAGGGCGCACTCCTGCCGCCGATCACCGTCGATTTCGTGCCGCATGAATCGGAACTGGTGTTCGAGGAAACCTTCGGGCCGGTCATCCCCATCGTCCGGGTGCCGAACGATGATACGGAAGTGATGCGCATTTCCAATTCGACACCTTTCGGCCTGTCGTCGGGCGTGTGCACCAACAATCTCCAACGCATCACTTCCTTCATCGAGGGGCTGAACGTCGGCACTGTCAATATCTGGGAAGTGCCGGGTTACCGCATCGAGATGTCGCCATTTGGCGGCATCAAGGATTCCGGCAATGGTGTAAAGGAAGGCGTCATGGAGGCCATGAAGTTCTTCACCAATGTGAAGACGTGGTCGCTCCCTTGGCCTGCATGAGGAATCGTTGAACCAAAGCACCGCCGTCATCGTCAATTTGCTCGGAGGTGTCGCCCTCCTGCTGTGGGGCGTGCGCATGGTGCGCACCGGCGTGATGCGGGCGTGGGGCGACGCGCTCAAGAACTTCATCGAGCACCGGCTGGGAAACCGGCTCTCGGCCTTCATGGCGGGTGGTGTTGCCACCGCCATTTTAGGTTCCGGCACCGCCATGACGTTGATCGTCGCGGGGCTCGCTGCGTCGGGCGCCATCAGCACGGCACTTGGGCTTGGCGTGCTGCTGGGGGCGGATGTTGGATCGGCCATCGTCTCGGCGGTGTTTGCGTCTGGCTCGTCCTTTACACTCTGGGCCTCGCCGTTGCTGCTGTTCTTAGGTTATGTCATCCATGCGTCGTCAGCCGAGTTCCGCCCGCATAATGTCGGGCGCATCCTGATCGGCCTTGGCCTCATGCTGCTGTCGCTGACGCTGATCAAGCAAGCCTCGGCGCCTTTAAGCACCGCGACGCTGTTTCATGACTTGCTGGCTGCCGTCGGCAAGGAACCGCTGCTGGCCTTCCTCATTGGCGCGGCGCTGACCTGGCTTATGCATTCAAGCCTCGCCGTCATCTTGCTGGTCGCCGCCTTTCTCGCCAATGGCAGCTTGGAGGTGGCGGGTGCCTTGAGCTTCATCCTCGGCATCAATTTCGGTGGCGGGTTGCCCGCCGTCACCAGCACGCTGGCACTGCCGCCCGCCGCGCGGCGCCTGCCGCTGGCAAATCTCTTGTGCCGCAGTATAATTGCCATTGCCGGCATCGCCACGGTGCAACGCTTCACGCCCTATGTCGCCATGGTGCCGTTGCCGCCGGTTGAAACCGTCGTCGGTTTTCACGCGGCGTTCAACATCGTCAACGGGCTGGTGTTCCTGCCGCTCACCGGTCTTGTGGCGCGGCTGATGACGCGCATCGTCCCCGATCTCCAGGGCGCGGAAGACCGCCTCGCCAATCCGCGCTATCTCGACCAGCGCTCATTGAAGACGCCCGCCGTGGCGCTGTCCAACGCGCTGCTCGAAACCGTGCGCATGACCGAGCTTCTGGAACGCATGTTTGACACGGCATTGCAGGCGTTGCGCACCGGCAGCCTCGAAACATTGAAGCAGTTGAAATCCATGGATGAGCGGCTCAATGCCTACCAGACGCTGCTGCAGGCCTATCTCGGCAAGCTGGCGCAGGAGCAGCTCTCAGCCGAAGAGTCGCGCCGGGCATTAGAGTTGACGCTCTATATCAGCAACATCGAGCACGCGGGCGATGTCATCCAGCTGAACCTCGCCGACCGGGTGCAGAGCAAGGCCAAGGAAAACATCGCCTTCAGCATCGAAGAGCAAGCGTCCTTCGACAATCTCTGCCTGATCATCCACGACAATCTCAGGCTGGCGACGGGGGTGCTGACGTCGGGCGATCTCGAAGGCGCCAAGCGCCTGATCTCGCAGAAGGATGCATTCCGCGAATTGCAGAACGAGGTGCTGGATCAGCATTTCAAGCAAGGGGCGGGCGGCAAGGGCGCGGCGCTCAGGCGCAGCGCGTTGTATGTCGATATGATCCGCGACTTGAACCGCATCAATTCACTGGTTGTCGCGGCGGGCTATCCGATCGCCGACGCGGCAGGCCTGTTGCGTGGCTCGCGGCTGCGGCAGAACACCATTGTCCCCACAAGCGAAACTCCATCAGACACCGCAAGTGGAATATGAAATTAATCCATCTCACCGACCTGCATCTGGTGCCTCCCGGCGAATTGCTGTGGGGTCTGGATCCGTGCGCGCGCCTCGATGTGGCGCTGACCGATATCGCCGCGCATCATGGCGATGCCGACATGTGCATCATCACCGGCGATCTCACCGAACGCGGCGAGGTCGCGGCTTACGAGGCGCTGAAAGATCGGCTCAAGCGTTTCCCCATCGCGACGCATCTGCTGCTCGGCAATCATGATGACCGGGTGAATTTTCTGAGTGTCTTCGGCGGTGCCGACCAAACGGGCCATGCGCAGAAAACCGTGGTGAAGGACGGCGCACATCTGCTGATGCTCGACACGTTGAAAGGCCCGCCGTCATCGGCTGGTCTCTACGACGCGCCACGCCGTGCCTGGCTCAAAGCTGTACTGGCGAAGGCTGCCGGTGCGCCCGTCTATGTCTTCATGCACCATCCGCCGTTCGACATCGGGCATGCACTGATGGACCGCATCAAGCTCGATGATGCAGAAGCATTTGCCGCGCTGCTCGATGGCCACAACGTGCGCCACATCTTCTTCGGCCACGCGCATCGCAGCATCAGCGGCGTGTGGAACGGCATCGGTTTTTCAGCGCTGCCCGGCGTCAATCATCAATTGCCGCTGGTGATGGGTTCGGTCGAGACGATCTATTCCGACGAGCCGCCGATGTATGCCGCCGTCACCATCACCGACGGCACGACCATTGTCCACGCCGACGCGTTCCTCAACCGCAAGCCAGCCCTGATGCACCAGGATGCCGAGCGCGGCACGTGGTTTTGAGTGTCCTCTCCCGCTTGCGGGAGTGGAAGGGGGCCCACGCGACGCTTGGGATTGGTGAGGGACCACAGGGATAAAATTTCGACGCGAGCCCAGCGGCCCCTCATCTCCCCCATCATGCTGCGCATGACGGGTCCCCTTCTTCTCCCTCTACGAGGGAGAAGACTTTAGCTGGTCACATCCTCGCTGCCACGTCGCGCACGGCTTCTGCCGTCACCTCCGCCGCGCGGTCGAGGTCGCCGCGCCCGGTGATCAGCGGCGGTGCCATTTCGAGTGAATTGCCGATGGTGCTGGCGATCACGCCCAGGTCCTTCATGCGCCGCACCACGTCCTTCACGGTTGCATCAGTGAAAGGAATCTTCTTCTGCTTGTCGGCACTGAATTCCACCGCCAGCCACATGCCAAGCCCGCGCACGTCACCGACGATGGGGGAGTGGGCCAGAAGCGTGCGAAGCCGCCCGAGGAAATAATCGCCATTGCTGCGGGCCTTGCCAATCAGTTCATCGCGCTCGAGGATAGAGATGGCGGCGAGAGCCGCTGCGGCACCGCCGCCATGGCCGGAGAAGGTGTGCACATGGCGGAACATCGGCATGGCCTCGACGATCTCGCGCCTGGCGATCGCCGCACCCATGGGGAAGTAGCCGCCGGTCATGGCCTTGGCCATGGTCATGATGTCGGGTTCGATGCCGAAATGCTCGCTGGCAAACCAGGCGCCGGTGCGGCCGAAGCCGGTGATCACTTCGTCGATGATCAACAGCACATCGTACCTGGTACAAATCTCGCGCACGCGTGGGAAATAATTCGCTGGCGGAATCTGCACACCGTGGGCTTGCATCACCGGTTCGGCGATGAAGGCCGCCACATAATCCGGCCCCTCGCGCAGGATGTGCTGTTCCAGATAATCGGCGCAATAAGCGCCATAGTCCTCGTCGCTCATGCCAAGCGGATTGCGGTAGCAAGTGGGGCCGGGAATGAAACTGGCACCTGGAACGCCGGGCTCTGAGATATGGCGGGTGCCGAGCCAGTCGGTAACCGCCAGTGCGCCCATGGTGGCGCCATGATAGGCGTTCCAGCGCGAGATGATCTTGTGGGCGCGGGGTTTTCGCCCGGTATGGATGTGATACTGCTTGGCGAGCTTGATGGCGCTTTCGACCGCTTCCGAGCCGCCGCTCACGAACATCACGTGATCGAGTGTGCCGGGCGCCAGCGCCGCCAATTTCGCCGCCAGCCGCACCGTAGGCTCAACGAAATTGTCGACGGTGCCAACGTAATGAAGTTTCAGCAACTGATCGTAAACAGCACGAGCGATCTCGGCATTGCCATAGCCCAGTGAGTTCGCCCTGGTGTGCGAACTCATCATGTCAAGATAGGTCTTGCCATGCTGGTCGGTGAGGGTGACGCCCTCGCCCTTGACATAGATGTTGGGGCCATGGGCACGCACCTCCCCCATGTCGGCAAGTGGGAAGATGCAGTGTTGAAAGGCCAGCCGGCTAAGGTCCGTCAGGTTTGGGGTAGAGTGGGCAGTGCTATCCGTCATGCTTGCCTCCTGCTGGGGGTAGGCCCAGTCTGCGGCAAAAGCTCGGCCTGGGGAACGGAGGGAAACGCAAGTTTAGGCCAAACCTTCGGCCTTCAACACCTGGCGGATCGAGGTGGCGGTCTTGTCGACGATCTCGGTGAGTTCGGCATCGGTCACATTATAGGGCGGAGCGAGGATCACCACATCACCATTGATACCGTCGGCATTGCCGCCGACCGGATAGCAGATCAAGCCATTGGTGAAAGCCTGGGCGCGGATTTTCATGAACAGTTTCCGGCTGGCATCGAAGGGCTTCCTGGTCTTGCGGTCAGCCACCAGTTCGATCGCCTGGAAGAAGCCACGGCCACGGATGTCGCCCACAGCTTCGACGTCCCTCAGCGCATCTTGCAGCATCGACCGCAAAGGGGCTTCCATGGCCCGCACCCGTTCCACCAGTTTTTCGCGCTCGACGATCTTCTGCACGGCAACGCCTGCCGCGCAACATGCCGTGTGGCCGGTGAAGGTGTGGCCAGTCATCGGCGCGCCGTGTTGTCCGTGGATGGCATCGGCCACCTTGTCACTATAAACCGCCGCACCCAATGGCAGGTAACCGGCAGCAAGGCCCTTGGCCACAGACATGATGTCGGGCTCGATGCCGTCGTGCTCAAGTGCGCGCCAGGTGCCGGAGCGGCCGGCCCCGCACATCACTTCATCCGAGATCAGCAGCACGCCATATTTGTCGCAAATCTCACGCACGCGCTTGGCATAGCCCTTGGGGGCCGGCACGCAGCCGCCCGCCGCGCCCACCACGGGCTCGAAAATGAAGGCGCAGACTTTCTCCGCACCAACGCGCAAAATCTCGTCTTCAAGTTCCTTGGCGCAGGCCTCGCCCGCTGTCTCTGCCGTGGCCCCGGCGATCGGCCGGTAGGCATTGGCGGGCGACAGATGCGAGACATCGAGGAGCGATCCTTCAAAAGCGCGCTTCCTTTCGAGGAAACCCGAGACCGATAACGCGCCCAGCGTGTTGCCATGCCAAGAGCGTTCACGCGCGATGAAACGCCGGCGGCTCATCTGGCCCTTTGCGGTGTGATATTGCAGCGCCAGCTTGAGGCAGGATTCGACTGCCTCGGAACCACCCGTCACATAGACCATGTGGTTCAGGCTGCCACCGCAGCGGCGGCGGATGATGTCGGTCAGTTCCTCCAGCGCGTCGGAGGAGAAATTGTAGCGGTAGCCGTGGGCGATGCGGTCAAGCTGGTCCTTGATCGCGGCGTTGACCTCGGCATTGGAGTGGCCAATGCAATAGACGGCGGGGCCGCCCGAGCCGTCGATATATTGCTTGCCATCGGCGTCATAGACGTAAGCGCCCTTCGCCCAGGCCACTTTCGGAAGATTGCCGGTGGCGTGAATATGCTGTGGCAGGGCGGTTGACATGCTGGTTATACCTTGATTGGACATGTGGGGTCTGATCAATCCCTTAGCAGACGATCAGGAGGCGCGGCAAACCGGTGATCACTGTCTTCGCGGAAACGCAACGCACCCATGCTCCCCGCGAATTCATCGTCGCGGGGAAGGCCCAGCCCATTCCGGAAATCCCCGAACGCATCGACATGCTGCTCGAAGGTGTCAGGCGCATCGGCGGACCGGTTATCGTTCCCCCGGCGATTGGCAAGGAAGTCCTGACGCTGGTGCATGACCAGCGCTATATCCAGTTTCTTTCGACATTATGGGAGCGCTGGCGGCGTGTTCCGGACGCCGCAGAATACCCATCCGCCAATGTCTTCGCGCTTGGCCGCGCCAACTTGCCGCCGGCGGGTTATCCTGACAGTGTCGCCGGGCAATGCGGCTATCATCTCGGAGACGGCTCGTGCCCGGTGACGGGCGAGACTTTCGCCGCGGCATGCGCCAGTGCCGCAACGGCCGCACACGGGGCGCAGCTCATCTTGCAAGGCGAACGCTTCGCCTATGCCCTGTGCCGTCCACCCGGCCACCACGCGGCAGCCGACATGGCGGCGGGCTTCTGCTATTTCAACAACGCGGCAATTGCCGCCGAAATCCTCAACCGGGCCGGCAAACGCACGGCAATTCTCGACATCGATGTCCACCATGGCAATGGCACCGAAGCCATCTTCTATGACCGCGCCGATACGCTGACCGTGTCGATCCATGCCCATCCCAAACGCTTCTATCCATTTTTCTGGGGCTATGAACAAGAGACTGGCCGTGGCCCCGGTGAAGGCTTCAACCTCAACCTGCCACTGGAGCGCGGCACCAAAATCACACCCTATTGCGCGGCGCTTGAAACCGCATTGAAACGCGTTGCGGATTTTGCACCGGATGTGCTGGTGCTGGCGGCAGGACTCGACATTGCAGTCGATGATCCCTTCAAGGGCTTCGCCATCGAAACGCAACAGTTTGCGGAAATCGGCAAAAACATCGCATCGCTGAAAATCCCGATGCTTGTGGTGCAGGAAGGTGGCTATCCATCGGAAAACCTCGGTGCCAACCTGGCATCGCTGCTGAGGGGGTTGTTGCGGTGACCTTGCTCATCCGTGAAATGCGCGATGCCGACGCCGCCGCGGTGGCGGCACTGGTGCGCGGCCTCGCCGATCACATCGGAAGCGGTGTCATCCCGAAGCTGACAGATGAAAGCCTGTTCGCGGCCCGCGATCTCATCGATGTCGTGGTGGCCGAGGAGGATCAGAAGATACTCGGTGCCTGCCTCGGGCTGATGACCTACTCCACCTGGCGCGGTGCCCGTGGCCTCTACATCGTCGACCTTTTCGTGGCGCCTGAAACCCGTGGCCGCCGCATCGGCGAGAAGCTGTTGCGCGAAGCGGCGCGGCGGGGGAGCTTGCGCGGCGCGCAATTCATCAAGCTCGAAGTTGATGAGACCAACAGCGGTGCCGAGCGTTTCTATGCGCGGCTCGGGTTCAAAAAGAAGACCGAAGACAGGCTCCACATTCTGGAGCAGGATAGGCTCAACCACTTCATATCATCGGGAGACGGAACATGACCATCAAGCGTGTCGGCCTCATCGGCGTGGGCCTCATGGGCCACGGTATCGGCAAGAACATCCTCGCCAAAGGTTACGAGTTGACGGTGATGGCGCATCGCAACCGCGTTCCCGTCGACGATCTCATCGCCAAGGGTGCGAAAGAACGCAACAATCCCCTGGCGGTGGCCAAGGACAGCGACCTGGTCATCCTCTGCGTCACCGGCACACCGCAGATCGAACAGCTGGTCTATGGCGAATATGGCCTCATGGGTGCGGTGCGTAGCGATCTGGTGATCGCCGATTGTTCGACCGCCGAGCCCGCGTCCACAATCAAGATCGCCGCCGACATCGAAGCCAAGGGCGGGCATTTCGTCGATACGCCGATGACCCGCACGCCAAAGGAAGCAGCGGCGGGCAAGCTCGGGTTGATGACCGGTGGGCCTGACGATGTCATCGCCCGCATCCGCCCGGTGCTCGATTGCTTTGCCGATACCATTGTTCACGCCGGTGCCGTGGGCTCGGCGCATCAGTTGAAGCTCATCAACAATTTTCTGTCGATTGCCCATGCTGCAGTGGCGGCGGAGGCCATCACGGTGGCCGCCAAGGCTGGCGTCAACATGCAGTCGCTGAAGGACATTGTCATGGCGGGCGGTGCCGCCTCGGTGATGTTCGGACGGCTGATCAACGTGCCGTTGTCGGACGACGACAGTCAGGCACAATTTGCGATCCGCAATGCCCGGAAGGATCTGCGCTACTATACCAACATGACCGAGCAACTCCCCGTTGCGTCCTTCCTCGCCGAGACGGCGCATCAGATCACGGTCGTCGCCGACAACATGGGTTATGGCGACCGCTTCATTCCACGTCTCATCGACGTGATGATGAAGATCAACGGCGTCAAGAATTGAAGCTGGTGGGGAAAATGCGTTCTTCCGCCACATGATCGATCATGGCGCGCCAGTCGTCGGGCAGGTAGCCCCAGTCCGGCATGTCGGGGAGCGCTGCTTCGAGCATGTCCACCGTCGGCTCGCGCATCGCCGTCACGGCGGCGCGAGCGGCTGCCACACAGGTACGCCAGTCAGCCGCACCCAACTCCGCGGCGATGGCCTTGGCCACGCGTTCGGTCATTGAGGTCGAATCTTCCGGCATTCTGCTACTCCTGCGCCGGATGATAGCGCCAAAATGGGCGCACCGGCGGTGATTCCCAGAGGGTGGTGAATCGCTGTTATGGTTAACGAAGTGTTCGGTGATTGGCAACCTGACGCATGGATAGTGTGCCATCGTCACTCTGGGCAAATCCTTGCACAAGAGCGGCAAGCATGGTTATCCTCGTTACTTCAAGGCCGGACGCGAACCTGGAAATGAGCGATCCGCCTTCCACCCGATGATATCTAACACGTTCTATTCGCAGCATAACTTGTCGTAGGACCGAATGGCCAAAAGAGCCTGCGGTCGAGGGAGGTAGCGTCAGTGCCGTTGCTTGAAGTGCGTAACGTATCGAAGAATTTCGGCGCCATCCAGGCGGTGAACGGCATCAGCTTTGCCATTGGGGCTGGCGAAGTGGTCGGCTTGATGGGTGACAATGGTGCCGGCAAATCCACCATGGTCAAGCTGGTTGCCGGAAATTTCCCGCCGAGCGAGGGCGAGATCGCGGTCGATGGCGAAATCTGCCATTTTCACAAACCCATCGAGGCCAGGGCCAAGGGCATCGAGGTGGTCTACCAGGACCTCGCACTGGCCGACAATTTGACGGCGGCGGAAAATGTCTTCCTCGGCCGCGAGGCGAAAAAGGGTGTCTGGCCGTTCAAGGTTCTCGACAAGCAGGCGATGATCGACCGCGCGGCGGAACTGTTCGGCGAACTGAAGTCGGAAACCCGGCCGCGCGACCTGGTGAAGAAAATGTCGGGTGGCCAGCGGCAGGCGGTGGCCATCGCGCGCACCAGGCTCTCCAATGCCAAGCTGGTGCTGATGGATGAGCCGACGGCGGCCATTTCGGTGCGCCAGGTGGCCGAAGTCCTTGAACTCATCCGCCGCCTCAAGGCTCAAGGTGTCGCCGTCATCCTCATCAGCCACCGCATGCCCGATGTCTTCGCGGTCAGCGACCGGATCATCGTCATGCGGCGCGGCGGCAAAGTCGCCGACAAGACCGTTGCCAATACCTCACCTGAGGAAATCACCGGCCTGATTACAGGAGCGATCCGTGACGCTTGAAACCGCAAAGCCCGCCGAGACCGGCCATGCCGTCCTGGGCGAGGTGGCGAAGATCAAGGAACAGACGATGTTCCAGGCGGTGATCGCCAGCCAGCCGTTCTGGGTCCTTGTGGCGCTACTGCTGCTGGCGGGCTTCATGGCAATGCTCGAGCCGAGCTTCGGCACCGCCGACAATTTTTCCAACATGAGCCGCAACTTCGCGCCCTTCGGCATCATGGCGCTGGGCATGACGGTGGTTATCATCACCGGCGGCATCGATCTTTCCGTTGGCTCGGTCATGGGGCTCGTGGCCATTGTCGCGGGCCTGTTCCTCACCTGGGAATATCCGTGGTACGTGGCGTTCTTCATGGGGCTGATGACCGGGCTGATCTGCGGCGCGGTGAACGGCTATTTCGTCGCTTATGTCGGCATGCCATCCTTCGTCGTGACACTTGGCATGCTGTCGATAGCGCGCTCGCTCGCCGTCGTGTTCTCGGCCAACCAGATGCTGTATAAATTCGGTCCCGATGCACCGATCGTCAAGGCCATCGGTCAGGCCAAGTTTCCACGTCAGGTTCCGGGCGATTCAATCCCTGACTGGATCCCGCAATTCTCGTCGCATTTCTGGGTGATGGTGCTGCTGGCGCTGATCGTCGGCTATGCGTTCAACTTCAAGCCGTGGGGCCGCCATCTGCTGGCCATCGGTGGTAACGAGAACGCCGCGCGTCTCACGGGCGTGCCGGTCGATTGGATCAAGTTCCTTGCCTATGTGTTCTCGGCTTTCACGGCGTCCATCGCCTCGCTATTGCTGCTCGGCTACAATGGCTCGGCCATCAACGCCATGGGCCAGGGCTATGAGCTGCGGGTCATCGCCGCGACCGTCATCGGCGGCGCCAATCTGATGGGTGGGGCTGGCACAGCGTTTGGCGCTGTCATCGGCTCGGCGTTTCTCGAGGTCATCCGCAATGCGTTGCTGATGGCCGGCATCGATTCCAATTGGCAAGGCGCCTTCGTCGGTGCCTTCATCATTCTCGCGGTTCTGCTCGGCATGCAGTCCGGCGGCAAATCCCTGATTGCCGTGACTGTGGAACGCTTGTTCCCCAGAAAGCACCGCTAGAAAAACCGGTTTCACTGCCGGCACACAGTGAAGGTCAATGAGGAGGAAAGACCCAATGAAGAAACTGTTGATCAGCACCATCCTTGCGGTTGGCGCGCTGAGTGTCGCTACATCCGCCGTCCAGGCGAAGTATGTCTTCGCTTTGGTGCCGAAGAACATGAACAACCCGTTCTTCGATCAAGCGCGCGACGGCTGCAAGAAGGCCGAAGCCGAATCGAATGGCGAATTCGAATGCATGTATATCGGACCGGGCGAACATGGCGGCGGCGATGAAGCCGTGGCCATCGTCCAGGATCTGGTCGCCAAGAAGGTTGACGGCATTGCCGTGTCGCCAGCCAACGCCGCCGCCATGGCGGTTGCAGCCCAGGCCGCCAAGGATGCCGGCATTCCGGTCCTGACCTGGGATTCGGACCTGCTGCCCGAGAACAAGGATCTGCGCGTCGCCTATATCGGCACGCACAACTACGAGATCGGCACCAACCTCGCCAAGCTGGTCAAGGCCATCAAGCCGAGTGGCGGCACCATCTGCATCCAGTCAGGTGGCGCGGCAGCAGCCAACCACAACGAGCGCATGCAGGGCATCCGTGACGAACTCGCCGGCAAGGCATCGGCGGCATCGCCGGGCGACGTGCTGGCCGGCCAGAACGGCTGGACCGAAGCCGAAGGCTGCCCGCTCTACACTGACGATGACTTCCCGAAGTCGGTGCAGCAGTTCGAGGACTTCATGGCCAAGAACCCGAATGTCGACGCTTTTGTGCCGACCGGCGGCTTCCCGCAGTTCATCCCCGATGCCAACCGCGCCGCGGTCGGCAAGTACAAGGAGCAGATCGCTGCGAAGAAGCTTGCTCTGGTCGTCGCCGACACGCTGCCCGTCCAGATCGACCAGATGAAGGAAGGCCTGTCGCTCGGCCAGGTCGGCCAGCGTCCGTTTGAAATGGGCTACAAGACCATGATGGCGCTGTGGGCCATGAAGAAGGGCGAAGCACCGCCCGCCGACCCGACCTACACCGGCCTCGACGTCTGCACGCCCGAGACCGCCGACACCTGCATCGCCAAGTAAAGCGTTTGTCTCTCAACGGCTGCCGGGGCGGGAGGAAACTTCCGCCCCAAATTCGTTTGAAGCAACGATAAACCGCGGCATTGAATTCAGCATCAGATGATGATATTTTCATGCCATATGGAGATTTCTCAATATGCGGACAACATTGGCTTTAGATGATGAACTGATGCAAAGAGCTCAGGAATTGACCGGACTGAACGAAAAGGCCGCGCTCGTCCGGGAGGCTCTGAAAGCTCTGATCGCGCGCGAAAGTGCAAGACGGCTGGCGCTGCTTGGCGGCACCGAACCTCAGGCCAAGGCACCGCCGCGCTGGCGTCCGCGCGCGAAATGATTCTCGTCGATACATCCGTCTGGGTCGATCATTTGCGCAAGAAAGATGCGAAAATGGAACGGCTATTGCAGCTGCAGCAGATCGTGATGCACCCCTTCATCATTGGGGAAATCGTGCTCGGGTACCTCCGGAATCGCGACATGATCCTAACCAGTCTGCAGGAGCTGCCGGAAGTCTCCACCGCAAGCGATGATGAGGTTCTCGGGTTCATCGAAGCACATTCGCTTGATGGTTCTGGCATCGGTTATCTGGACGCGCATCTCCTGGCATCGCTGAAGCTGACCAGTGGCGTGCGTTTTTGGACAAGGGACAAAAAGCTTGCCTCGGCAGCTGCAGCAATTGGACTCAAAGGCGAGGTACCACATCCATGAAAGTCAACGAACACATGTTCTCGCTCAAGGGCCGCGTGGCACTGGTTACCGGAGCTTCACGTGGGTTAGGGTTTGCCATGGCCAGGGCACTGGCGGAGAATGGCGCCACGGTCATCGTCAATGCCCGCAATGCGTCTGAGCTCGATGCGGCGGCGGCGAAGATTGGTGCTGAGGCCATGGCCTTCGATGTCACCGACGCGAAAGTGGCGCGGCGGTCTCTCGAAGACATCGTGCAGCGCCACGGCAAGCTCGATATTCTCGTCAACAATGCCGGCATTCAGCACCGCCGCCCGATCACGGAGTGGGAGGACGAGGATTTCGACCGGGTCATCTCGGTCAATCTCGCCTCGTGCTTCCGGCTGTCGCGCGATGCGGTGCGCCTCATGCTGCCCAGTAAATATGGCCGCATCATCAACACCGGTTCGGTGGCAGCAATCCTCGGGCGGCCGACCATCCACGCCTATGTGGCGGCCAAGGCCGGCTTGCACGGACTGACGCGTTCGATGGCAGCCGAGCTCGGCCGCACCGGCATCACCGTCAACGCTATTGCACCGGGCTATTTTGCCACCGAGCTCAATCAGGCGCTGCTTGACGACAAGGCCTTTACCGCATGGGTCGAGGCGCGAACGCCTGCCGGGCGCTGGGCGAAGCCCGAAGAACTCGGCGGTGCAGTGGTGTTCCTGGCGTCGGATGCCGCAGCCTATGTCAACGGCCATGTGCTGGCGGTCGATGGCGGATTGTCGGTGTCGCTGTAGCTCACGGCGCCGGAGTTCGCCCCTCAAGCACCACCGCGAATTTCGCCATGTCAATGTTGCCACCGGACAAGATGACGCCAACCCGTTGTCCCCGCATCTGTAGGCGCTCTTGCAACAGAGCGGCGAGCGGTGCCGCGCCTGCGCCTTCGGTCATGGTGTGGCAGCAGCGGACATACATTCGCATGGCTTCGGCAATCTCGTCTTCCGAGACGGTGACAATGCGGTCAGCACCATTGCGGATGATCTCGAAGGCATCCGCATTGGGAATGCGCACCGCCATGCCGTCCGCAAAGCTGTTGCCCTCGTTGGTGGCAATGGGCCTGCCCGCCGCCCAGGACAGCGCATAGCAATTGGCGTTGGCCGCGACGACGCCGATGATCTTGGTCTTCAAGCCCAGCATGTCGCGGGCCGCGATGGTGCCGCAGATGCCCGAGCCCATGCCGATTGGCACATAGACGGCATCGAGTTCGCCCGCCGCGCGGAACAATTCATGCGCATAGGTCGAAACCCCCAGCACCAGTTCCTTGCTGAATGACGCGATGAAGTCGAGGCCACGCTCTTTGGCGATCACCATCGCCGTCTCGCGGGCTGCATCGAAGTCGTGGCCAGTCTCGATCAGCTCGGCGCCAAGCGCGCGCATCGCTGCGTTCTTTTCCGGCGAATTGCCAACCGGGCAAACAATCGTGGCGGCGATGCCAACGCGGCTGGCCGCAAACGGAATCGACTGGCCATGGTTGCCGCGCGTCGCGGTGATGACGCCGTTGGTTTCACCCCGGTCTTTCCGCATCTTCATATGCACCAGCCCGCCCCGCACCTTGAAGGCGCCAATCGGCGTGTGGTTCTCATGCTTCACCCAGACCTCGGCGCCCGTCGCATCCTTCAGCAAGGGCCAGGCATATTGCGGTGTTGGCGGCATCGCCGCATAGACGATACGTTGAGCGGCTTCGAGCTGGCTTTCCGTAAACATTCTTGACTTGCCTCCGCCCCGCATGTTTCGTGCGCCAACAATCGGGGATTGATGGTCGAATGACAATTGCTTTCGTGTTTCCGGGTCAGGGCAGCCAAGCCACTGGCATGGGCAAGGCACTGGCCGAAAACTTTGCAACGGCTCGCGCCGTGTTTGAGGAAGTCGATGCAGCGTTGGGCCAGAAACTCTCAAGCCTGATGTGGGAAGGCCCCGAGGCAGAACTGACACTCACCGAGAATGCCCAGCCCGCCCTCATGGCCGCGTCGATGGCAGTGATCCGCGTGCTCGAGGTGGAGCATGGCATCACGGTAGCCAACACAGCGCAATTCGTGGCCGGGCATTCGCTCGGCGAATATTCCGCACTGGCTGCCGCTGGAACTTTCTCGCTGAGCGATGCGGCAAGACTCCTCAAAACCCGTGGCCTGGCGATGCAGAGCGCCACGCCGGTCGGCATCGGTGCCATGGCGGCATTGCTGGGCCTGGATTTTGCCACTGCCTCGGCAGTTGCCGCCGAAGCAGCACAAGGTGATGTCTGCCAGGCGGCAAATGACAATAGCGACGGGCAGGTCGTCATTTCCGGCCACAAGGCGGCGATTGACCGGGCGCTCGACATTGCCAAGGCGAAGGGCGCCAAGCGCGCCATCCTGCTCACCGTCTCCGCCCCCTTCCACTGCGCCCTGATGCAACCGGCGGCAGAGGCGATGGCGGCAGCACTGGCCGCCGTCACCATGAATGCACCGGTGGTCCCCGTCGTCGCCAATGTCGGTGCAGAACCGTTGAGCGATCCGGTGGCAATCCGCGCCAGTCTTGTGCACCAAGTCACCGGCACGGTGCGCTGGCGCGAATGCGTGGCCTATATGGCGGCGCAAGGTGTTGACCGCTTTTGCGAGATCGGTTCCGGCAAGGTGTTGACCGGACTTGCAAAGAAGAACGCACCCACTGCCACGGCCTCCGCCATCGGCACGCCCGACGACATCGCCGCCCTGGCGGCCCAGCTCAAAGGATAAGTCAGATGTTCAACCTTAGCGGCAAGACCGCCCTCATCACTGGTGCCACCGGCGGCATCGGTGCCGAAATTGCCAGGGCCCTGCACAAGGCCGGTGCCACCGTTGCGGTGTCCGGCACGCGCGCGGCGGTGCTGGAAGAACTCAAGGCCGAACTCGGCGAGCGCGTGCATGTGCTGACCTGCAATCTCTCTGACCCCGCTGATGTCGAGAAACTCATCCCCGCCGCCGAAGCCGCCATGGGTTCGCTCGATATTCTCGTCAACAATGCCGGCATCACCAAGGATGGTCTGGCGATGCGCATGAAGGACGATGACTGGAACGCGGTGATCGATATCAACTTGACGGCGTCCTTCCGTCTCTGCCGTGCGGTTATGCGCGGCATGATGAAACGGCGCTGGGGCCGCATCGTCAACATCACCTCGGTGGTGGGCGTCACTGGCAATCCGGGTCAAGCGAATTATGTGGCGTCGAAAGCCGGCATCATCGGGCTTACCAAGTCGCTGGCCCAGGAACTGGCGTCGCGCAACGTCACGGTCAATGCCGTGGCACCGGGCTTCATCGCCACGCCGATGACCGTGACGTTGCGCGACGCCAGTTCCTGGGCCAGCGACTTGGTAAGCCCGATGATGCCGGCTTTCGACGCCACATAATTCGCTTGACCCGGAGTGCCAGTGACGCC
>JANLTS010000527.1:0-3228 GCA_031363045.1 Hyphomicrobiales bacterium | reverse complement strand
TGAGCTACATCTTCATCTCGCATGATCTTGGCGTGGTGCGTTATCTGTCTGACCGCATTGCAGTCTTATATCTCGGCCAGGTGATGGAAGTGGGACCGGCGGAAGTGGTGTTCTCTGGCCCGCATCATCCCTATACGGAGGCCCTGCTGTCGTCGGTGCCGAGCATCGACGGCAGGCATCAAGTACGGGTGAAGCTTGAGGGCGAAATCCCCAGCGCATCGCGGCTGCCATCGGGATGTGTCTTTCACACCCGATGCCCGCGCAAGATCGGGCGCATCTGTGAGGAGGAGGTGCCGGGTTTCTCGGTACTCGGCGATCAGCATCATGTGCGCTGCCACATTGCGCCAGAACAGTTGCCCCGGGCCGACGCCACGGCAGTGCCCAGTCGCGGCAGCCAAACGGTTTAGATCTTGGTTCCGCCATCAAGACGGTGCATGCTGGAACCCATGCAGCCTTGGAGTTGGTGGTGACTGATTCCGCCCCACCTTCCAGGCCTGCCAACCGCCAAGACATGAGGGACGAGATGGCCAAGGGTCAGCAACGCAGCAATAAAGAGAAAAAGAAGCCGAAACAGAACAAGGACAAGCCGGCGTCGCCAGCCGGTGCCAAGAAGTAGCGCTATTTCCGCGGCGTGATATTCAACGGCGAGTTGCCCTGCGCAGCTCCACCGGGCGGCATTGCCGTGAATGATTTCAGTTTGACGGGAACCTTTTGTCATCCTTCTGCATTTAGGCCGCAGAAGGAGTTCAAATATGAAAAAATTCATTATCGCAGCAGGCTTGGCTGTTGGGTTGGTTCTTGGCGCATCGGCACCGTCCGAAGCCGCGACCTCGGTCAAGATTTTCTTTGGCTTCCCGCACTATAGTTACAAGGTTGGACCGGACTACAGGTTCCGCACCGGCTATGGCTGGTACTCGCCGCGCTATCACAACATGCGCAGATTGTCTTGCGGCCAAGCCAAGTCAAAACTGCAGAGCCGCGGTTATCGCAAAGTCTCAACGGTTGAGTGCAACGGTGCCACCTATCAGTTCCGCGGCACCCGTGCGGGCAACCGCAAGCTGATCCATGTGAATGCCCGGACCGGCGGCATCTGGTAAGCACCGCGCGAATACCCGAAACAAAACGATGGCTTCCCGGCGGGATGGATCAATCCCGCCGGAACGTGCGCTTGCAGTTTTCGATCACACCGCTCGAGTTCCGAACACCCGGTCCCAGATGCCGGTGGTGACACCGAAGTTCTGGTGGCCGTCGCGGTAATGATGCAGCGCGTGGTGGCGTTTCAGGCCCATGAACATGCTGTCGGGGCCGCTGGAGATGTGGTGAACGGCGTAATGCACGCCGACATAGGACAGATAACCCGACAGCAACCCCGCCATCCAGGCCGATGCGAGGGCCAAGCTGGTGAGCGCCAGCATCGGACAGAAGCCGAGACCCAAAAACATTGCGACTGAGAACAGTGTTGGCGTGCCGATCAACTCACGCGGTGCGTGGTGGTGAGCGAGGTGCACCGCCGCGAACATCGGCATGTGGTGCAGCACGTAGCGATGCACAACATATTCCGCCAGGGTCCAGAAGACATAACCCAAGACGGCAATGGCCATTGTCAGCAGGGCTGAGTTTGACTGCAATGCGATGGCGAGGAATCCGATGATGAGAACCGGATAGACCGCGAAATCGAGAAAGAACAATCCCGGGGGCATCGCCGGTGAGACGAGGCCGCGCAGCAGAGTCCAGGTGCCGGTGGTGGAGCGCCTCCAGAAGCGCTGGCCTATGCCAATGGCAACAAGCGGGTTTGGAGCGTTCAAGGTTAACCTCCTGCGGCACTTTCACGGGCGTGACGGAGTTAAACATCACATCCCGGCAAAAGTTCGACCCTGGGTCCGGTTACCAGCTATGCAAAAACGCTTGGGGGTGCCGTGCGGCGCAGACGCCCAACCCCGCGCCCACAAAAAATAATGCGCCGGTGAGGACACCGGCGCACGAACGTTCATAACCCCCCGCCACCAGTACATCCGTGGTTGGCGGGTGAGAATATGAACTTGGCGGTTACGAAGCGTTCTGGAGGCTATCAGCCGACAGTTTGCCGCTGCGCTTGTCGGTGACGATCTCGAAGGAGATCTTTTGACCTTCGTTGAGGCCCGACATGCCAGCGCGTTCGACAGCGCTGATGTGGACGAAAACGTCGGTGGAGCCGGTTGTCGGCTGAATGAAGCCAAAGCCCTTCTGGGCGTTGAACCACTTTACGATACCTGTTTGCATGTTCGTTCCTTTCAAGTTCGAGTGCAAGGCCACTCCTGCGCAACATGCGCAAGCGTAGCCAATCGATGTTCTGGAAGTGAGGGATAGGACTAGTGCACTTGCATTGAAAAGCGCGGGCCAAGCCAACCGGCCGAAACTCGATGACGTTCACATAGGCCCTTTGGCGGCGAAATACAAGTCAAACCTATAAAGGGAGTACGAATAGGCCGGCGGAAAGGATTATTTGGATTGTCCCTCAATCGTCGATCATGTTGAGGGCAGCCTTGCGGTCTCCCGGTTTCAAATGGAGAAACAGGCTGCGCGCCTTCTTGATGTCGCGATCATGTCCCGTTTCGGAGGCCAGTTTCATGGCCGCCACAGTGGGGTCATCTGCACCCCGAATGAAGGTCAAGGCCTTGGCGAGGCGCACCATGGCAACCCGGTCGATCGTTGTCTCTTGCATTCGACTCACTCGAATTCTGTTAGATTTCCGATGTTACCGGGATGTCCGGCCGTCGTCACGGGCGTTGTTCAATTGTAGTGTGGCGGTGAGAGTAACTGTGCTGCCACCTTCCGCCGGCTGACGGTTCCTGACCACCGTCACCGTGCAGGGTGCTTCCGCCGCGACCTTGGCGGACACGCTGCCGAGAATCTTGCGCATGGTGGAATTTTCCCGCGCGCCCATGATGATATGATCGACATTGTTCTCGCGCGCATACTCCAGAATGGTCTCGGCGGGATCGAAGGCTTCGAGCACATGGAAAGTGATGCGGCCTTGTTCCATCTGCAGCATCCGCGCCCAGTCTTTGAGATCCACCAGCCGCTGCACATGCTTGTTGTTGCCGGCCTCGTCGAGGCTTGAATCCATGGCGATGCGATTGAGCTTCAGCACATTGAGGCAGGCCAGCCGCGCGTTGGGCGAGCGCTCGAGAATGCGCAGCGCGGTCCGCCGCAATCTATCGTCCAGATCGCACGTCATGCCGTCGAGCC